>JAISUN010000026.1 GCA_031272085.1 Dysgonamonadaceae bacterium
CCTTAGACGAGCCTGCGAAGGGCGCGATGCTCGACCTTAATCCCAAATCCGCTGCAAATCTCGGCGGCCTGCTGCTGCCAAACGTTTTTATCACCAACCGCGACAGCCTGCCTGTGGGGCTGATGGGCAGTTTCTCGCCTGCCGAGCGCGATGTGAATATGACTTTGCAAGGGTTGGTGGTTTTCAACAGCAACCCCGCTATTGTAGGCGGAAACGGCATAGGCGTCTATATTTGGGACGGCAATATCTGGCGGCACAGCAGTTGCAATCAGGCCTCAATCAGCGCATATTCGCCTTCGTCGAAAACAACCGAGGTAATGGTCGGCAGCAGCGCAAACATCGCGATAACCGCCGACGGCATGGGCGTTGACGCCGCACACTCGGCGTCGGCTTGGCGTCTGCCGGTTTTGATGGAGTTGGCAACAATCGGCGAGTTGGTATCGAATGATAGCAACGGTAACAACGGCATCCTTTCCATATGCACCAACCCTCTTACGCAGGCAATGGTTAATACAGCGATGAGTTATACCAACGGTAAACTACCGGACGGTTCAGTCATCACTGCTCCTACTATGTACAACTTACGTATGAACTGGTATTGGAGCAGAACGCAGTACCGTAGTGTGGACGCTTGGATTTGGGAGTTCGACACGATGTCTCGGAGAGCCGCCACCCTCGCCAAGACGTACACCGGCCTCCCGGTCTGGGTTCGCTGTGTCAGGAGTTATTAGTTATCTTTTTACAAAAAAAATCATTCAAAATCACAGTTCAGAAGAAAAAAGTTGTATATTTGCGACGGAAATATTAATCAACTAATTGCGAGGAGGACAGCATTATGGCGAGGTAGCCGAGCGTTTCCACAATTTTCCGGTTATTTATAACTATTTCATGAAAAATTTTTATGTATAAGAACAAATTAATTTTAGCAATTTTGTCTGCTTTCTGCGGCGTTTCGCAGGCGCAGACTGTGAAACTCGATTTTCCTGCCTCGGCGGGAAAAGAAGTCAATCTCTACACTTTTCGCGGCGACCGCGCCGATACGTTGAGCGTCGAGGCTGATGCTGCGGGAAAGGCGGTTTTTTCTTTGCCGACAAAAGATTATCGCGGCATTATTGTGCTGGGCAACAAAGATTTAGGCTTGGTGGAACTTGTTCTTGCCGAGCCGCTGCTCGAAGTCGAGTGCCGCGACGCAACGCTTACGATTCAAACTGCTGTTTGCAAAAATTCGGCGGAAAACGACTATTTGCGGAAAATTTTCAGCGAACAAAGCCGTCGCTTTCAGCAATTTAACTGGTTGCAACAGGGTGAAGCGTTTTACGATTTTTTGGATACGCCGCTTGTGGAAAATCTAAAAAAACAGGCGGCAGAAACGCAGGCGGCAATCGAAAGCGCCAAACGCGAAAACCGCAATTCGCCGCTGTTTTCTGCGCGTTATTACGAGGCGTCGGAGTTTATGAGCCGGCTTTATCAGGCGGAACAGTTGGGCAATCAGCAAGTTACGCTTGCTGTGGCGGAGGAAATGGAAACTGCCGCGCCGATTCCGGTAATTTACCGGTCGGGCAACAACTGGCTTGCAATGCACAACGAGTATATCAACGCATTCAACCGCGCCGAGGGGCTGCAAAACAAGCATTTGCAGTATGCCAAATCGGTTTTGAAAACCCTCGCCCGCCTGCAACCGCCTTATTATGAGGCATATCTTGCGGGCAGCGTTACGGAAATGGAGCGTTTCGGTTGGATGGATTCGCGAGATACCGTGCTTGCCCGCGTACTTGCCGAAAAACCGAATCTTAAATCGGATAACCGCTTGTTGCAGACGGCGTTAAACGCTTTCCGCTCAAACAAAATGAACATCGCTCCCGAAATTGAAGGCTTGCAAAAATCGGCTGAAAAATACGAGCAGACGCTTGCCGCATTTTACGATTCCGACTGCAACACCTGCGTAAACGAAATGCGCCAACTTGCGAACAATTATTCTGTACTTAAAGCGCGAAAAATCAGGGTAATAAGCATTGCCGCCGACAAGGACGAGAAACATTTTACGGACGGCAGCAAAGATTTTCCGTGGGCGGACAAACTCTGCGACTACAAAGGATTTGAAGGCGCTAACTTTGTCGGTTTCAACATAATAGCCACGCCGACGCTTGTTTTGATAGACAAGGACGGGAAGATTGTAGGGAGATATTCGGGATTGGCGGAATATTTGCAGCAGCACGCGCCGTAGCCAATCCTCGGCTTATTTCCTTAATTTTACGAAATCCACATTATGGTTTTCGCCCTTATGAAGAATGAGATTAGCCCGTCCCCGCGTCGGTAAAATATTCTGGTGCAAGTTTTTACTGTTTATTTCCCGCCAGAACGAAAGCGCGAGTTTCCGGGCTTCTTTTTCCGATAGGAGCGTCGTTTGGTAGAAAAATGCACCCGGGTCGTTAAAAGCCGTTTCCCTGAATTTCATAAAGCGCGTAATGAACCATTCTTCGAGCAAAGGCTCTTCGGCGTCCACGTAAATCGAAAAATCGAGATAGTCCGAAACGAAGATGCGCGGTTTGCCGTTAGGATAGTCGGCGCGGGTTTGCAGCACGTTCAGCCCTTCCAAAATCAGGATGTCGGGCTGGGGCGAGATGACGATTTCCTCGTCGGGAACAATGTCGTAAATAAGGTGCGAATATTTCGGCGCCTTCACGTTTTGTTTCCCCGACTTTATCGCGCTCAAAAAGCGGAGCAGGTTGTGGATGTCGTATGATTCGGGAAACCCTTTTTTCGACATAATCCCGCGTTCTTCGAGGATAGCGTTTGGATACAGAAAACCGTCGGTCGTTACCAGCGCCACGCGGAAATTTTCTTTCCAGCGCGAGAGAAGCGCCTGCAAAACACGCGCACAGGTGCTTTTTCCTACCGATACGCTGCCTGCAATGCCGATAATGAATGGGATTTGCTGAACTTCTTCGTTCAAAAACTTCATCATTACCGCCTGCCGCGTAAAGGTGGAATTTACGTAATTGTTTAATAATCGGGACAATGGAAGATAAATGTCCCTGACTTCGCTTATCGAAAGTTCTTCGTTTATGCCTTTGAGGGCAAAAATTTCGTCTTCCGTTAACGTCATAGGCTCGGACTTGCGTAGTTCCGCCCATTTTTCCCTGTCGAATAAAAGATAGGGACTTGTTGATGAGACTGGCATTTGCTGATATTGTTAATAACTTTTCCGGCTGCAAAGGTATAAAAAATCATTATTATATAGAAAAATTGAACGATTTTTTGTACATTTGCACGTTCAATATGGAAACCGAAAATAAAGAAAATAAGGCAAAATTTGTACATCTGCACGTACACTCCCATTATTCCCTGCTCGACGGAATGGCCACTATTCCCGGTCTGGTCGATAAGGCAAAGGCCGATGGAATGAGCGCTTTGGCGCTTACCGACCACGGCTCGATGTTCGGAATAAAGGAGTTTTACAACTATGTTAAAAAGGTAAATAAAGGCAAGTCCGATGGCGAAAAATTCAAGCCGATTATCGGCGTTGAGGCTTATTGCGCCCGCCGGACGCACCTCGACCGCGAGCCTAACAACAAGGAAGACCGCGGCGGATGGCACCTTGTGCTTTTGGCAAAAAACAAAACCGGATATGTAAACTTGTGCCGTCTCGTGTCGAAATCGTGGGTGGACGGATTTTATTATAAACCCCGCATTGACAAGGCTTTACTCGAAAAGTACCGTGAAGGCCTGATTGTCAGTTCAGCCTGCCTCGGAGGCGAAATTCCCCAAAAATTGATGGGCGGAAATGCCCGGAATGTTGACGACGACAGCGTTGCCGATGCAAACGACGCAGTTTCCGGAAAAACGGAAATCGTTACCGAAAGCAATATGAAAAACGCCGAGGAAGCGGTTCTCTGGTTCAAAAACCTGTTCGGCGACGATTATTATCTTGAAATTCAACGACATAAAACCGATAAAGAAGGCGCCGACTACGAAACTTACGAGCGTCAGAAAGAGGTCAATGCAGCGATTATGAAATTGGCCGAAAAAACGGGCGTAAAGGTAATTGCAACCAACGACGTGCATTTTGTGGAAGAAGAACACGCCGACGCTCACGACCGCCTGATTTGCCTCGCCACAAGCAAAGACCTGAACGACCCGAAACGGATGCGCTACACCAAGCAGGAATGGCTGAAAACGCAGGCCGAAATGGGAAAAATTTTCGCCGACCTGCCCGAAGTGATGGCCAACACGCTCGAAATTGCCGGCAAAGTGGAATTTTACGAAATAGATTCCCCTGCAATGATGCCGATGTACGAGATTCCAAAAGATTTCGGGACGGAAGAAGAATATGCCGCAAGATATTCCGAAGCGGACTTGCGAGCCGAGTTCGGCGAAGAACGCTTTGAAAAACTCGGCGGCTACAACAAGGTTTTGCGCGTGAAACTCGAATCGGATTATCTCGCAAAACTGACCTACCGCGGCGCCGAAATGCGCTACGAATCCCCGCTTGCGCCCGACATTCAGGAAAGGATAGATTATGAACTCGATGTGATGAAAACCATGGGTTTTCCGGGTTACTTCCTTATTGTTCAGGATTTTATATCGGCAGCGCGGGAAATGGGAGTTTCGGTAGGGCCGGGACGCGGGTCGGCAGCCGGTTCGGTAGTGGCTTACTGCTTGAAAATCACAGATATAGACCCGCTGAAATACGATTTGCTGTTCGAGCGTTTCCTGAATCCCGACCGTATTTCGATGCCTGATATCGACATCGACTTCGACGACGACGGACGCGGAAAAGTGCTGAACTGGGTTACGGAAAAGTACGGCAAGGAGCGGGTTGCGCATATTGTTACCTACGGCACTATGGCCGCAAAATCGTCCATCAAAGACGTCGCCCGCGTGCAAAAACTGCCTTTGAGCGAATCAGACCGCCTCTCGAAACTCGTTCCCGACAAATTTCCCGAAGGGAAAGACGGAAAAGCGCCAAAGGTTACGCTCACGAACTGCTACAATATGGTCGATGAGTTCAAAAAGGAACTCCATTCGCCCGACGAGAACGTAAAAACTACGCTCAAATACGCGCAGATGCTGGAAGGAACCGTCCGCCAAACCGGAGTTCACGCCTGCGGGGTAATCATCGGCTCGGAAGATTTGACCAACCTTGTGCCGATTTCAACCGCTATCGACAAGGAAAGCGGCGAAGAAGTGATGGTTACGCAGTACGAAGGCGCGGTAATAGAAGAAATAGGCCTTATAAAAATGGACTTTCTGGGGCTGAAAACCTTGTCCATCATCAACGAGGCCATCAGCAACATCAAGAAAACCAAGGGAATAGACCTCGATATTTCGGCAATCCCCATCGACGACCGCAAAACTTACGAACTGTTCAGCGCGGGCAAAACGACCGGCACCTTCCAGTTTGAATCTGCCGGAATGCAGCAGCGGCTGCGGGAATTGAAGCCCACGCAGTTTGAAGACCTGATTGCGATGAACGCGCTTTACCGGCCGGGGCCTATGAACTATATTCCGAGTTTTATCCGCCGCAAACAGGGCGAAGAACCGATAGAGTACGACTTTCCGATAATGGAAAAACGCCTGAAAGATACCTACGGAATCACGGTTTATCAGGAGCAAGTGATGCTTTTGAGCCGCGATTTGGCGGGATTTACCCGCGGCCAGTCCGACGAGTTGCGCAAAGCGATGGGTAAAAAACTGCTCGACAAAATGGCCGCCCTGAAAACCAAATTTTTAGACGGCGCAAAAAATAACGGCTACGGCCCCGAAGAAAAACTCGAAAAAATATGGAACGACTGGGCTGAATTTGCAAAATATGCCTTCAATAAGTCGCACGCCACCTGCTATTCATGGGTCGCCTACCAGACGGCCTACCTGAAAGCCCACTATCCGGCCGAGTTTATGGCTGCCAACCTCACGCGCAACAAGGACAATATTTCCGAAGTTGCGAAATTTATGGACGAGTGCCGCTCGATGGGAATCAACGTCTTGGAGCCGGACGTAAACGAATCGGACTTGACTTTTACGGTAAACAAGCAGGGAAATATCCGTTTCGGCCTCGGCGGAATAAAAGGGATAGGGGAGTCGGCTGTCGAAGCGATAGTCAATGAAAGGCGCGAAAATGGGCCGTTCACAAGCATTTTCAACTTCGTTGAAAGGGTGAACCTCAACGCCTGCAAGAAAAACAACATCGAAGCCTTGGCTGCATCGGGCGCTTTCGACAATTTCCCGGAAACTTGCCGCGAACATTTTTTCCACAAAAACGTCAAAGACGAATCGTTTGTAGATGTTCTGATTCGCTACGGCAACAAGTATCAGGAAGATAAAAATTCGTCGGCCGTATCGCTGTTCGGCGGATTCGACGACCTCGCAATTTCGAGGCCGGAACTGCCGAAAATCACGCTTTGGAGCAATATCGAACGGCTTAACCGCGAAAAAGAACTTGTCGGCATTTACATATCTTCCCATCCATTAGACGATTACTACGTAGTTTTGAACTACGCCTGCACAAAACTTGCCGATTTCGACACAGTGAAAAGCCAGAACAATCTGGGTCGCGAAATCGTTGTCGGAGGCATAATTACCGGCGTCCGCAAAGGCGTTTCAAAAGCGGGCAAAGACTACGCAATAATCAAGGTCGAAGATTTTTCCGGCTCCGGCGAAATAGCCCTGTTCGGCAAAGATTACGAAACATTCAAGGATTGCGGCGCGGCAGGCGACTATATTATGGTGCGCGGCCGGGTTCAGTACCGCGAATACTCGAAAGAGCCTCAAATTGAGTTCAAAATACAGTCCATCGACCCATTGCAGAAGGCGGCAAAAGGAATGGTCAAAAAATTGACGGTGCAGATTCCCCTCGAAAAGATTACCGAAGAACTGATTGCCGGATTATCGGCGCTGATGAAAAATAATATGGGTTCCTGTTCGTTATATTTTAAGATAATAGAAGAAGCAGACCGCGACCTTTTTGTTTCCCTGTCGTCAGGAGTAAGCAACATAGTGGTGGACAACAAGTTAGTTCACTTTTTGGAGGACAACAGTCTCGAATTTACAATTAACTGAAAATAAAAACAACTAAAAAATTTATTAAAAAATGGCATTACAAATTACAGACAGCAGTTCACAAGAATTGCTTGCAGGCGGAAAACCTGTTGTTATGGACTTCTGGGCCGAATGGTGCGGCCCTTGCAGAATGATAGGCCCATACGTGGAAGAACTCGCGGAAGCCTATAAAGACCGTGTGGTAATAGGAAAAGTAAACGTTGACGAAAACGATGAACTTCCCGGAACTTACGGAATCAGAAACATCCCGACCTTGCTCTTTTTCAAAGACGGAGCATTGGTGGACAAACTCGTGGGAGCGACCTCAAAAGCCGCTATTGAAGAAAAAATCAAAAAACTTTTATAAATAAAAACTAAATCATTATGTCAAAAGTAACAGTTATCGGCGCCGGAAATGTGGGCGCCACAGTTGCAAACGTACTTGCATTCAAGCAGATAGCATCCGAAGTTGTAATGCTCGACGTGAAAGAAGGAGTTGCAGAGGGGAAAGCAATGGATATGCTGCAAACCGTTCAAACTCTTGGCTTTGAAACCAAAATTACGGGCGTAACCAACGACTATGCCAAAACAGCAAAGTCCGACGTTATCGTCGTTACTTCCGGAATTCCCCGCAAACCGGGAATGACCCGCGAAGAACTCATCGGCACCAACGCTTCAATCGTGAAAAGCGTGGTTGAAAGTTGCCTCAAACACTCGCCTGACGCCATCTTCCTGATGATTTCAAATCCTATGGATACGATGACCTACCTCGCATTGAAGGCAACCGGACTGCCTAAAAACCGCGTTTTCGGTATGGGTGGCGCCCTCGACAGTTCGCGCTTCAAATACTTTTTGAGCCAGGCGCTCGGCGTTAATCCCGCCGAAGTTAAAGGCTCGGTAATCGGCGGACACGGCGATACCACAATGATTCCACTCAAACGCCTCGCTACTTACAACGGTATTCCCGTCAGCAACCTGCTTACAGCGGAAGCCCTCGACAAGGTAGTTGCAGACACTATGGTCGGCGGCGCAACGCTTACCAAACTGCTCGGAACATCGGCCTGGTACGCTCCCGGAGCCTGCGGAGCATACGTTGTCGATTCAATAATCAACGATTACAAACGCCTGATTCCTTCCTGCGTTTACCTCGAAGGCGAATACGGACAGAGCGACATCTGCATCGGCGTTCCGGCTGTCATCGGAGCAAAAGGCGTTGAAAAAATCGTCGATTACAATCTCAACGACGAAGAGAAAGCCCTCTTTGCTAAGAGCGCTGAGGCTGTTCGCACAACAAACAACGTTTTGAAAGAGATAAATGCTCTGTGATTCTCTTTCCGTTTAACATCTGAAATATAGGAAAGGGATGAACGAATTTATCGAAACAATTTACAAGGGAGTAACAATCGGAATTCTTGTTTCTGCGCCGATGGGGCCTATAATGATGCTTTGCATCCAGCGGACTTTGAGCAAAGGCCACTGGCACGGCTTCTTTACCGGCGCAGGAGCCGCCCTTTCCGATATTGTATATGCGGGAATTGCCTGTCTGGGAATAAGTTTTATCACGAACTTCATCACCGAACACCAAACACCGCTGCGAATTATCGGAAGTCTGTTGCTGCTCGCTTACGGCCTCTATATCTTCCTGTCGAACCCGACCGAAAGAATACAGAAACCAAAAGCCGGCAGCAACAATACTTTTACCCAAGACTCGATTACCGCTTTCTTTATCACGTTTTCCAATCCGGTAAACATCATTCTGTTTCCCGCCCTGATAGCGCAACTCAACTTCGTTTCACCCGAACAGAAACTGCTCACCGGCCTGCTTGGTCTGTCGAGTATCCTCGTTACCGCGCTCCTCTGGTGGTTCGGAATCTCGTTTGTCATCGGAAAATTAAGGAAAGCATTCAGTTTAAGGGGCTTATGGATAATGAACCGCGTCGTCGGCGCAATAATTATTATCCTCTCGATAGTAGGCCTTATTTATAAACCGGTATTAGATTAACAAACTATAAAACAACAAATTATGCAGTTTTCAGCGCTTGCGCTCCCTGTTTTTCAACAGGCCGTAGCGGACTATCACGTAACAGACGACATTGATACGCAAATCAAAAACCCATTCAAAGAAGGAACTCTCGAAAATACTCTCTATCTGAAATGCTGGATTGATGCAGTTCAATGGCATCTCGAAGACCTGATTCGCGACCCCGACATCGACGCCGAAGCCGCCCTCGCGCTGAAACGTAGAATCGACCATTCTAATCAGCAACGCACTGATTTAGTGGAACTTATCGACAATTATTTTCTCGAACTCTATAAAGACGTCAGCCCCTTGCCCACGGCTTCGCTCAATACCGAAAGCCCCGCCTGGGCTATCGACCGCCTCTCAATTCTCGTCCTGAAAATCTATCACTGGACTTTGGAAGCGGAAAGAACCGATATTAGCGATGAGCATAAAGCCTTTTGCATCAATAAATTAGATATACTTCTTCAACAGAGTGGCGACCTTTCGGCGGCTATCGACCAACTGTTAGACGAGATTGCGGCCGGCAAAAAATATATGAAAACCTACCGGCAAATGAAGATGTACAACGACCCCAGCCTGAATCCCGTTCTTTACGGCAAAAAACAATGAACCTGACTATCGTTATCCGGCTTTCCGCACTCGGCGATACGGCAATTTTGCTGCCCGCGCTGTATTCCGCAGCCCGCCGCTATCCCGGCGAACAGTTTGTTTTGGTAACGAAAACTCAATTTGCCCCGATTTTCATCAACCGTCCTCCCAATCTGCAAATCGAGGGGATAGACGTTCGCGGCGGACACGCCGGTTTTCGGGGACTTATGCGCTTCATTGCACGTCTGAAAAAAATAGCCAAAGGCTACGAAAAAATCAGGATTGCCGATATGCACGGCCTGCCCCGCTCGCGGGCAATCAGCCTCGCTTTTTGGCTGAAAGGAGCGAAAACAGCCGCAATTGACAAAGGCCGTATAGATAAATGGCGTCTTACGCGCCGCCGGAATAAAATCCTGAAACCGCTGAAAACAAGCCTGCAACGCTATTGCGAAGTTTTTGCGAAAATCGGGCTTCCAACCGAAATCACTTTCGACCGCCTGTTTCCCGAAAAACCAAAAACGGACGAAATCCGAATCGGCATTGCGCCTTTTGCCCGCCATCCGGGGAAAACGTGGAAGCCCGATAAGATGGAAAAACTGCTTCAAATGCTGACCAAGAGTGGCGATAAGCGCATTTTCCTGTTTGGAAGCGGCGCCGAAGCCCCGCAACTTGCGGCCTGGTCGCTGAAATACGCTGGCGTGGAATCGCTTGCCGGAGCGGGTTTGAGTTTCCCCGAAGAATTGGAAATTATCAATTCCCTGTCGCTGCTCGTCGGTATGGATTCGGGAAATATGCACCTTGCCTCGCTTTGCGGCGTTCCGGTTGTTTCTATTTGGGGCGCAACTCATCCATTTGCAGGATTTTACGGCTTTCGTCAGGCGAAGAGTAACGCCGTACAGACGGATTTGCCCTGCCGCCCCTGCTCCGTTTTCGGCAATAAACCCTGTTTCAGAGGCGATTATGCCTGCCTGAACACGATTTCGCCCGAAAAAGTTTTAGAAAAAATAAACGAAATATTATGATAAAATACGATTTTGACGAGATAATTGACCGCCGAGGCAGCGGAGCCTTGAAAACCGACTTGCTCACAGAGCGTTACGGCCGCGATGACCTGACAGCCCTCTGGGTTGCCGACATGGATTTCCGTTGCGGCAATTTCATCGTGGAAGCCCTGATAGAACGCTGCAAACACGGCATTTTTGGCTACAATATTACTCCCGATTCATATCTCGATTCGATAATCGGCTGGGTTGGACGGCAGCACGGCTGGGCGATTGAAAAGCAGTGGTTGAGTTACATTCCCGGAATCGTGAAGGGCATTGCGCTTGCGATAATGAAATTTACCCGTCCGGGCGATAAAGTTATCATACAACCGCCTGTGTATCATCCTTTTCGCTTGGTTCCGCAAATGCAGGGACGCGAAGTGGTTTACAACTCGCTGATTGAAGAAAACGACCGCTACCGTATGGACTTGGAAGGCCTGAAACGCTGTATCGACGCCAATTGCAAGATTTTAATCCTCTGCAATCCCCATAATCCGGCCGGCATCGTCTGGGACAAAGACACGCTTTGCGAATTGGCCGATATTTGCCTGAAACACAATATTTTAGTACTTTCCGACGAAATTCACGCCGATATGGGGATTTTCGGTCATCGGCATCTGCCCTTTGCCACAGTTTCGGAGGCCGCCGCGCAGAACAGCATTACCTTTATGGCGCCGAGTAAAACCTTCAATATCGCGGGGATAGTGAGTTCCTATTCCATTATTCCAAATCCCGAACTCCGCCGCGGGTTTTATGATTTCCTGAAATCGGGCGAGTTGGACGAAGGCACGATTTTTGCCTACGTCGCTACCGAAGCGGCTTACACGAAAGGCGAAGAGTGGATGCGCCAAATGCTCCGCTATGTCGAAGAAAACATTCTTTTTGTGGATAACTACCTGAAAACCAATATCCCGCAGATAAAAGCCGTAATTCCCGAAGCCTCGTTTTTGCTCTGGCTCGATTGCCGCGATTTGCAGTTAAGCCAAAAAGATTTGGTTTCGCTATTTGTGGAACGCGCCCATCTTGCGCTTAACGACGGCGAAATGTTCGGAGCCGAAGGCCGCGGATTTATGCGCCTGAACATCGGAACGCCACGTGCTGTGCTGGCGCAGGCGCTGGAACGCTTGAAATCCGCATTGTAAGGGCAATTCTTATAATAAAGGGGTAATCAAATTACCCCTTTTATCCTGTCTTCAAATGCCGACAGAGCCGCTTTTGCACCTTCGCCCATCGCGATAATTATCTGCTTGTAAGGAACAGTGCTTACGTCGCCCGCGGCATAGACGCCCGGCTGCGAAGTGTGGCAATGAGCGTCGGTTTCTATCTCGCCGAAGCGGTTTACTGCAACTAAATCCTTGAACGGCATACCGTTAGCCGCAAGTCCGATTTGCACGAAAACTCCGTCGAGGGCGATTACCCGCTCCTGCTCCGTTTTGCGGTCTTTCACGCGGATTCCGGTTACTTTTTCGCCGTTTCCTTCTATCGCCGTTGTCTGCGAAGATGTGAAAATTTCGACATTCGGAAGGCTTTTTGCCTTTTCCTGCAACACATTATCGGCTTTCAGTTCGTCGAGAAACTCAAAAACTGTAACTTTTGAGCAGATTCCGGCAAGGTCGATGGCCGCTTCTATTCCCGAATTGCCTCCGCCGACTACGGCAACCTGTTTCCCTTTGTAAAAGGGGCCGTCGCAATGCGGGCAAAAAGCCACACCGCGGCCTATATATTCCGATTCGCCCGGCACGTTCAGCCGCCGCCAACTTGCTCCGGCAGCGATGATTACGGCAGGAGCTGAAAATTTCTCGCCGCCCGCTGCGTAAACGATTTTTCCGTTGCCGCCTGTTTCGATTTTCTCGACTTTCCTAAATTCCAATAAATCAACGGAATAGGCTTCGAGATGAGTTTTCAGGTCGGCGGCAAGTTTTTCGCCGGTAGTGTAGGGAACCGAAATCAGGTTTTCGATGCCGACAGTTTCTTTTACCTGACCGCCCGCTTTTTCGGCTAAAACGGCCGTTTTCAGGCCTTTGCGGGCAGAATATATCGCGGCTGAACTTCCGGCAGGCCCGGCTCCGACGACAATCACATCGTAATTTTTTATTTCAGAGGCCTGCGTCTGCGGTTCGGAGCCGTATTTGGCTTCGAGTTTTTGCAGCAGTTCGCCGAAACTCGATTTTCCCACGTGCAGCAGTTCGCCGTCGGCAAAAACCGAAGGTACGGCCTGAATTTTCAGAGCATCGGCTTCTTCCTGATTTATCGCGCCGTCCACCATTTCGTGGCTGACGTTTTTGTTCAGTATCGCCATAAGGTTCAGAGCCTGAACAACATCGGGACAGTTGGTGCAAGACAGCGAAACGTAAGTCGAGAGCCGGATTTTCCCTTTCAGGGCTTTTACGCGGCGGCAAACAGCCTCGTCGGGAATGTTTTTGCCCTTTCCGTCGCTGTTGAGAATGGCCATTAGGAGCGATGTAAACTCGTGTCCGCCGGGGACGCCACGGAACGCAACCCCGGTATTTTCCCCGTTTTTCAACAGGGAAAATTCCAGAGTTCCGCCGTCGGCCGCAGTGAGGGCGATGTGGTCGGAACATTCGGCAACCTCGCCGAGGAGTTCCATAAGTTCCGACCGGTTTTCGTGCGTGGGAGCGGCTTTCGCAGCCAGCACAAAATCCGCCTTCAAATCGGCAAAAATGCCTTTTAACTGTTGTTTAAAAGCGTCGTCAAGCATAGCGTCAGATTTTGCCGACTAAATCAATACTTGGTTTGAGCGTCGATGCGCCTTTTTGCCATTTTGCGGGGCAAACTTCGTCGGGATGGGCGGCCACAAACAGGGCTGCTTCAACCTTGCGGAGCAGTTCGTCGGCGTTGCGGCCGATATTGTTGTCGTGGATTTCCACAACCTTCACTTTTCCTTCGGGATTGACGACAAAAGTGCCGCGGTAGGCCATTCCGTCTTCTTCGATATGAACTCCGAAAGCGCGGGTCAAAATCCCGGTCGGGTCGGCCAAC
The DNA here is from genome assembly GCA_031272085.1 of Dysgonamonadaceae bacterium. Lineage (GTDB taxonomy): Bacteria > Bacteroidota > Bacteroidia > Bacteroidales > Azobacteroidaceae > Azobacteroides. The sequence continues at coordinate 13,693 of JAISUN010000026.1, forward strand.
ATCGGGTACCGGATTTTTTTGATGGTATCCGAAGCGTCGTGCCAGGCCTTGTGAACGAAGTGTGAATCGGCGCTGACGGAATAAACCTCAACTCCAAGATTCTTGAACTGTTCGTATTTGTCGGCCATATCGCCGAGTTCGGTGGGGCAAACGAAGGTAAAATCGGCCGGATAGAAGAAAAATACAGCCCATTTGCCGAGTACGTCTTTGTCTGTAACGGTCTTGAACGCGCCGTTCTGGTAAGCCTGAACCTTAAATTCGGGCATCTGCGAATTGATAATTGCTTGCATAATGTTTTATTTTTTTTAAGTTAATAAATTTGTTTTTCAAACACAATGCAAAGATAATTTGATTATCAATATAAATCAAATCAATAAAATTTATAAAATAATCAATAAAATTTATTATGCCAGATTGCGAATCCAGTTGTTCAAGTTTTCTTCTTTGTTCAGATTTAGTTTCTTTTTTAGTTTATTTTTCTGCACTTTTACCGTTTCGTGGCCAACGTGGAGGATTTCGGAAATCTCTTTGTTGGTCAGGCCGAGGTAGATGAAAACGCTGTATTTGAGGTCGATATGCGTCAGTTTTTTTGGTGCGGCTTTTTCTATGAGGCGGTCGTAGAAATCATGGTTTATTTCCAACAGCAGGCGTTTGATGCTGTCGTAATCTTTGTCCAAACTCTGGTCGCTTTTGACCACGTTTACGAGTTCAAGATGTTCTTCATTTTCGCCGAGGCGGTTTGTGAGGCGTGTAATCAGTTCGTTTTTGCGGTTTATTTGCATATTAGTTGCCAGCACTTTCCGTTGCAGTTTCTCATTTTCCTGAATCTGGATGCGGTTTTGCTGTTCGGCAAGTTCTTTTTGCATTTTTTTGCGGCGCAGCGCAATGAGCAAATACACGATTGCCGCCAGAAGAATGAGTACCAAAATGGCGCAAATAGACAAATAATAACGGGGAACCATACCAATATTTGAGGTTCCCGCGATGAAGTTTTGCGCAAACTCCCCTGACAGAGCCGGTTTTATTCCAAATGCAGCAGTTACGTAGTTAGTTATGTTCATGTCATCCCATTATTTAAAAATAATAATGGCAAATATAATAAATTTTTGATAAAAACCGCAAATTTTGGAATTTTTTTTATCTTTTTTGATAATATTATAGCCCCCAATCGTGAAATTCTTCGTCAATATACTGTCGCTGGCGGTCGAGGAAGCGCAATTTTACGATTTCGTTCGACAGAGTAATCAGCGAGGCATATCGTTTCTGATTGTTGAACCATTTGTGGTATTCTAACCGGTTTTCGCCGACGGGGATTAAGGTCAGGTCGCCGTCGAAATCCCATTTTTGCGTGAGGGTTTCGTTGATTCTGCCCCCGACGAGGGTGTTGTGTTCGACGTTCAGTAGCGAGAGGTAATAAACCGTTTCGTTGCCGTTCGCGTCCATTCCGGTCTTCATCTGGCGTTCCATCTTGTCGAGCAGTGCTTTCAGGTCGCTTTTTATGAGGTCTGATTCTTTGACCGTCATTTTGTTGCAATTTCTGAAATAGCGTATTTCGTCGATGGTGTCTGTTACTAAGTTTTTCGAGATGATAAATTCGAGTTTTGCTTTGCGGACGCGGTTTTGCGCTATTTTTACGCGGCAGTCCTCGATGATTTCCGGCATGACGAGTTTTCCGAAACTTGGGCAGGCGAAGTCGAAATCGCGTTTGTATTTGTACCTGAAATACAGGAAACGGAACAGGTTTTCAAACTCGGCGGCCTGATAAAGGCGGATTGTGTTGGCGGTCATCATTACCGCAGGCGACGCCTCTTTTGCCAGATTTTGCTGGAAATTGACATATCGCATCAGGCAAACTTCGAGTTCGTCAAGCGGGCCGTTTTCGCCGTTTTTTCCAAAATCTGCAACACTGTGGAATATTTCATCGACAGAAAAATTCAGTTTTTGCGACAAAAAGCAAAGTTCGTCCAACTGATAGGCAATTTCGCCGCGCAAGCGTCGGTAAGCCGATTCCTTGGCGATATCCATGTTTTCAACAATCCAGTGGATAGGCTTCTCGCCTTCGGGGATTGATTCCGCGATTTTTCGCGTAATGAGCGTGTTTAATGCTGTAATATCCATACTCTCTAATTTTTTTAGTAATTCCCTAAAATTTTTGCAAAAATAGAAATTTATTTTATAAAATCAAAGAAAATGAGTAATTTTTTTCAAAAATTTGCTAAAAATCTTAAAAAATAATGAAAAATAAGAGCCACGACTCACGCCGCAGCTCCACCAAATAAATATTCAGATTGATTTTGTATTAATTACTTGGGTCGTTGTCCACATTATAATTATATGATTCGTCGGTTGCAAATTCGTAGGCCTGGCGGACAGCCCATGCGAAGACGTTTCCGTACAGCATGGTATTTCCATACTGGCTGTTAAAATCAATTGTGCCTATATGGGTTGTATTATTGACTATAACCTGGTTGGCGTCGCCATCCGTCCATCCCGAATCGCCAAGATATACAAAGCCGAGCGTTTTGTGTCGCATTACGGCTATATGGCCTCTGTACCAGACAGTTGTTTCGGTGTCGGGACAGGTTGCGATTATTACCGAATTGTCTTTGTAATATTGCGGCAAGTTTTCGGTTCTTATCCAGTTGGCATTATTATAGTCGATTTGCAACTTTTTGCCGGCCACGTCGCCGAAACTTCCGTAAGCCCCGGAACCCTTAATAAGAGGTTCGTCGGCAATATCGAGTACCACGGCTTCGTCATGGTCGACTACGTTTCCGGTGAAACTTGCATTGCTCGATTGAGTTATATCTGCAGTTGTGTTCAATGCGTCGCTTCCCGTCGCCTGCCATATATAATTCATCATTTTTACAACGCTCGACAAATTGTATTCGGCGCCGCAAATCAACACTCCGCGTTTGTGCAGGACAAAGTCGGCCAATACTTCCGCCATTCCGTTAGTTGCAAAGTAATTAACGTCCCAGTCGTAGGCTAAAACAATGATGTCGATATGATTTGTATTTATGACATTTGCAAGGCCTTCCCAAGTATTGACTTGACTGTAATCTGTGTAATGAATGATATTAGGCGACATATAAGCGCCTTCGGCTTTGGGCGCCATTTTCACTATTCCTTCGGGGCCGAAATAGTCAGGATTGCGAATCCATTGCGTCATTTCGTTATCAGCGACAGGCGTTTGAAACGAACCATACAGTCCGCGTGAAGCCCTGTTTGGCGTAAGCGAGAGGATATTAAGCGTAGAGTAAACATAATCCACGATAAAATGAACCTGGCTGCCGTCGCTGTTTGTGCAATAGTAATCCACCTTGCCGACGGGGCCGTTTTCGGGACTTGTATCCATATCGCGGAAGAGGGTAATCACTCCCGGGCCGACGTCAAGATGGCCGTAACCGCTGTAAGTTATGCCGTTTCCGCTTGCCGTCAGGTGGTAATTGCCGGCTATGCTTGTCGTTACGTTTATCTGCATCAAATCTACCTTTTTGTTACGGGCGGTAATCGGGCTTATGTGCCAAGCCGAATCCGGCACGTTTCCGGCAATCGTGAAAGTTGCAATCGGCTCTACAACTTTTACCGTTTCGGTGCAGTAATGCGGCATCAGCCCGCCCAGACTGCTTTCAAATGCTATGGGAATATTGTTACCGATTTCGTTTGGGGCTTGCAGCGCGTCTATCGGATACAGGGTTACCGTCCGGTCGCCGAGCGCAAGGAATTGCGAGCCGCTCCTGAAAGTTACTCCCGCAAAGGTTGCCGTAACGTTGGTTGTTCCCGCGTAGGTAACATTTATCGGAATCGTGATTGAAGCCGCTGTCGGGATGACCACGTCTTTTTTCAGATTGCTGAAATGCGAGGAATATTCAATCTGGCCGCATTTCATCGTGAACTGAACTCCGGCCAACTCCACCACGAAAGGATAGTTCGACTGATTGACGGCGTTGAGCGTGGACATCACAAAGTTGTCCCGGCCGGTTCCGTATTGCAGCGCGACGCCCGTAACCGGAACGATGACCTTTACCAACTGCGGGAAAATGCCGTTTTCGTTGAATCCCGAAGCCTCCTCGATTTTTCCGTAGCCCGAAAACTGGTACCCGTTTACCGGGGGGGTATTGAGTTTCCACTCGCCCGGAACATAAACCGACAGCGTAACTGTGGCGTAGTATTTCATCGGGTCGTCGAGCGGAACCGTTATCGGAAAAGGTTGCGGCACCGGCTGCACGCCTACGATGGTATAGTCGGGAGTAGCCGGATTGACGACGACAACCGGAACGCAAGTCTGCTCCATGCCGTTGAAAGTGATGACGAGCGTGTCGTTTCCGGCCAGAACGGGCTGGCCGGATACGCTCACATTAACGACATATTCGCGGTTTTCGTCATAGAAATTGCCGCTTGTCGAGAAAAAATAGCCGTTTCCGTTTTTCGTAACAGCCGTAATTTCGTAGTCGCCCTTGCTCGTTACCCAGATTGGAACGCTGATGTAATGTCCCGATGTGAGCGGGTTTCCGGCTATGTACATTCCGTGAACTTTTACCTCCGAGCAGTTGCGGATTTCGCCGTCCGCCCGTCCGGGGCCTCCGCAGAGGCTCCAAAACGCAGTATCCTGCCAGACCATCATACAGTTGATGTCGGTATTGAAAATCGACAGGCCTTTTGCAAGTTCAGCATAGTTCAGCGAATCGGAAACCGGCGAATTGAGAATAAGATTTTTCAGGTAATCAATTCCTGTCTGATTCATTCTCGGAAGCGTCATTCCGCGGTATTTTTCCTGCGACTGGATGAGTTCGAGCGCCGAAAAATTCATCGGAATAGAATCCTTGCTGCCTATCAATATCTGCGCCGACAGATGGTTGGCCGCAAACAGCAGACTGATTATAAAAATTAGTAACTTCTTCATAATCAATGTACTTGATAGTTTGTTATAACATTCTTGGCTGCATAATCAATAGCCCAGGCCATAACATTGGCGTAAAGAATGGCATTTTGAACCGGACCGGCAGAACGGCTCGATTCATCCAAATAAGTCGGCATCTGCAAGGGAACTCCGCCTACGCTGTAAGCCGGATATGCCCAGTTGTACGCGGTTTCCCTTCCGTTAGCCCAAGCCCAGTCGCCGCAATAAAATACCGCGCCTTTGCTCGAAATCTCGTGTTTGAACATAAATGTATAGTCCTGAATGGATGACGAATAGCCTGTGAGGTCGGCAATTTTCACTGCGCCTGACGGCAGAGCGTTTATGATTCTCGTTCCGTTGCCGCAGTCGTCGGCCACATACTGAACCGTTCCGAACGGGCCTTTGCAAATCGTATCCTGCAAACCTTCCGCCGTAACTGCGAACCGGTGCTGGCTGTCGCGGTAAGGCGCGCTCCAGTTTCCGCCGTAAATAGCCTTCATCATCTTTTCGGTATATAAGGCGGTCTGGTTTGCGAAAATCAAAACTCCGTGTTTATTGTTCACAAAGTCGGCTACTATGGAAGCAGTGTTTTCCGTATTCGTATCGCCGCAATAGAAAACAATATCTATATTGTTGTTGTTGATGTAGGCTCTCATTTCGTCTGCCGTGGGCGCTACGTTGCCTCCGTTGATGATTTTTATGGAATTAACTCCGCAAGTTCCCGAAGGCCCGAAGTTTTCTTTATTGTGCAAAATTGTTGAAGCAGAGGTAGTTCCTGCCACAAGCGGGCGGTCCATATCGCGGATTCCAAGGCTCAAAATGTTGATTGTTCGGTAAGCAAAATTGATTGTAAATGTGAGAGAGCCGTCGGTTCCGGGGGTATTGTTCACGCCGTCGCCGTTTTTATCGTACCAGAGCGTGAAAGTTTTATGCCCGTTGTTGATGGTTGTTCCGTCTTCTGTGGGCAGCAGGGTTATAGCGTTGCTGCCCGCATTTACCGTTCCCGATGCGGAATACGTAACTCCGTTGAAGTTGGTCGAAAGGCTGTAATGCCCCGCCTGCGAAGCCGATGCGCTCAAAATAACAGAGCAGGGCGTCGTAGTGTTGTTATAGGGGTCAACAAGGTAAGTTCCGTTGTTGGTATATCCGGCAAGTACGATGGTCGAAAACTTGGCGGCCGATTCCGCTACATGAATGTTTTTCTGGCAATTTACGGTAATTCCGCCTTCCGTACTTTCAAACAGTATAGGCACGTTTCCGTTCTGGGCGGGGCTTTGGCCGGGCAAAACCGGCTTCAAAACGGCTATGCCGTCGGTTTGCATATCCAGAGTGTCGGATTTGAACCTTACGCCGGCAAATGTCGCATAAAGAACGGTTTTTCCGCTCGAAATTACGTGATACGGCACGTTGATAGCCGGCTCCGGGTTGGTCGGCAGCGGAACGTTCTGCGTCGGCGACAGGTTGCTGAACGTAATATCGGCGCAGTTGTTAAGTTCAAATCCCACCGCCGCAAGTTTTACCGTGAACGGATAGGTAGAGTATGTGGCCGAACCGTCGTTTACCATCGTAAACTGGTCGAGGCCGCCGGCAGTGTAATTCAAGGCTTTTCCGCCGCTGACGACAGGCACTAAAACCTGCACCGTCTGCGGGAAAGAGCCTGCCGCATTGTAGCCCGAAGCCTGCTCAATCCGGCCGCTGCCCGAAAACATATATCCGTTTACGGTTGAAGTGAATAACCGCCATTCGCCCGGACGGGTTACGGAAAGCGTTACTTCTGCATAGTATTTCGATGGGTCAGTTGCCGGAACGTTCATCTCGGCATTAACGGGGAAGGGTTGCGTATAAGCCTGAACAGCAATAATTCGGTAGTCGGGCGTGTTTGGCATAACTATGTTTGCCGGGCGGCAGGTCGTGTTGGTCTCGCCGTTGAACGTAATGTCCAAATAATCAGTTCGTTCGGTGGCGGGAGTTCCTGTCCCCGGAATATTTATTATAAAAGTTCCTGCATTTGGAAAAGTTCCCGACGACGAGAAAAAATAGCCGTTATCGGGGTTGGTTTTTACGGTTATTTCGTAAGTTCCGGGCGTTTCGACTACAATGGGGATGCTGATGTAATTGCTTGAATTTAAGGCAACTCCACTGATATATACGCCGCGCAGCCTTACGTCGGAACAGTTGCCGACAGTTCCCTGCGCCGGACGCGGGTCGCCGCACACGCTCCAAAATTCGTTGGTTTCCCAAATCTGCGTGCAGCCTACGTCGGTGTTGAAGACCATCAGCCCGTTGGCGCGGTCTTTTTGTTCGAAAGCGGGGTGGTTAAGCGAATCTTTCAGGACTGAAACCTGGTAAGAATTCAGTTGAGGCAGCCTCAACCCGCGGTATTGCGACTGGTTAGTTATGAGTTCGAGTATCGAAAACGGCATTGGGGGAGTGTTTTCCCCGATTGTTACCTGCGCTTTTGCCGTAGTTGCTGAAAGCAGCACGCACAGGGACATAAAGATAAGTTTGTTTATTATATTTTTTTTATTCATTTGATTTTTTTTATTTTTAGTTAGTAAAAAATTTAGGAATTAAAATATTCCAAAAAATGAGACAACAATAGCCCGAAGGGCTTCAAAGATAGGATTTTGAAGTCCTTGATTTTTACAAGTATTATTGAAGCCTAATGAAATCAGCCCTTGGGCGGAGGCCGCCGCGTATGCCGCTCGTAATAAGCAATCAGGATATTTTTTGAGGCCGAGAGGCGGGAAATCAGTTTGCTCAACGAATCGTCAAAGACTAACCCGCTGCTTTTGACGGCAGCGGGCGCTTTGAAGATATTGTTTGGACGGGCTGACATTGCACGGCTCTCTGTTTTGCCCACCGATTCTTGTCCCGTCCAAGGGATGGCAATAAATTTGTAATTGCCGTTTGTGCTTTTTGTATCAGATAATGAGGTATTTACTATTCTTATTTCATTATTGCCCGATGATTTTCTCGTTTTTTGATTTTTGTCGTTTTTATTGAACTCACATTTTTCAGGATTTATTTGTTTTACGCTTTCTGCTATGTAAATTTCTGTGCCTTCGACAATGGTTATGCGGTTATTGTCCGCAATAAGTATCTGTGCAGTAGTATTTTGTAGGAAGAATAGAATGAAAATGAGCAATATTTCCGTTCTTATGCCAAAAAAATTAATTATATGCCTTTTTGAAGGGCTGTTATTCATAACAAGTTTAGAAAAATGAGTAATTTGTTTTAACGCTGCAAAATTAACTCATTTTATTGTCATAATAATAAAAATAAGGTAAGTATTTGGTTAATTATTACCAAAAAATGGTAAGTATTTGGTTAGTTGTGGGCGATTTTTGGGGATTTATTTAAAAATTTCTTGTTTCAGAAGTTCATAGACGTATGCTGCGCCTCTGCCCGTCGCAACGTCCGCGTAAAAAAATCATACCGTTTGAGGCCGTGGAATATCAAGTTGTTTGCAGATAAGGTTGCACAAATCTGTGTCAATATCAGAATGGCGGGGAATCAATGTCCGTTTTCCATTCAAGTGATTCATATATTTGTCGTGCTTTGCCCCGTGTTTGATAAATCCGCAACTGTTGGAGTTCAGATACTGTATAAATTTTGTCCTTTTCATACAGTCAGGCGAAAACGAGTTCTTCTTCCTCCACGATTGTACCTTGCGGCTGGTATGTTTCCCGCATATCTTCGAGATACATTTCCAAGGCGTCGGCAATATTTTCTTTAAGTTCTGCAACTGTCAGGCCTTGTGTGAAAACGTCGGGCAACTCTTTCAGTTGTCCGATAAGGAAGCCGTCCTGTCCTTTTTTGATAACCAATGTATATCGCATATCGAAATAATTTTCTGCAAATGTATAAATTTATTTTGAAACGGCAAAATCATTATACAAATTAAAAACAACAAAGCCGCGATTCACATCGCGGCTCTGCCTATTAACCAGTTATACTGTTAAAACAAACTAACTAAATTTTTTCAGTATCTACGGGTCTTGTTTTTGTTTTTATCTTTTTATTACATTCTTTTGGCTATGGATTTATATTCTCTTCTTCCCCCGCCGGTGGCGTCGGAGCCGGTGGCGCAGGCGACGTACCCGGCACGCGATTGTACGCCGCATAGTCGATAGCCCACGCAAACGAGTTGCAGAACGCTACGTTGTTATACAACGCTGACGCGCTGGAACTTGTAAGCGATGCAGCGCCAAACGGCTGCGCACTTGCAGGCAACAGATTACCGTATTGGTCGGCGCGGTTAGGCCAAGCGTCGCGAACTGCGCGGTTTGCGTATGCGCCGTTAGCCCAGGCATAGTCGCCGCACCAGAAGAAGCCCATAATGGTATCGCGAAGCATATATGCGTGCGTCGTGTAGTTGTTGCTGTTCGCCGTTGAGCCGGCGTTGCCGCTTCGATATGCCAATACTTTGACCGTGGAAGGCAGTTTGCTTATCAAAATCGAGTTTCCGTCGCCGCAGTCGTCCGCAACAAACTTCTTATAAGAAGTATTATACCATGTTGCAGAATCCGGCTTGAACGGGCCGCCCATAAACAGAATATCGTTTTCTGCATCAGGCGCTATCCTGTTGTTGTGCGACAGCGTTGGATACGTTATGAAGTCTGCCGTAGCGGAACCGTTGTTTATACCGATTGTGCTTGAACCGCTGTAAGCGGATGTTCCCGACAAATTGTAAAGTAGATTGAAGAGTCGGGCTGATACTGAATAGTTATACGTAGATATATTCAGCATACCTTTCTTATTCTTTACAAAATCGACTAACACGTCTATAATAGCGTCGTCAAGCGTGGCTGTTCCCGCCATATAGAACATAATATCCGGCACGGAGTCGTTGATGTACTTCGCTAATGCCGTCGCGTCGGATGCGGACGACAGCATTTCGTCGTCGGTTCGTGTCTGCGAAGTGCCTGTTATGCCGTTATCCACGATAAAGTCGCCTACGAACTTGATACTGTGTTCCATCGGGCCGAAGTTGGTTTCGTTCCACACTTCCATGTGTGCGGAAGACGTCGAGTTGGAGGTCGAGATATTCTTGCCGAACGGACGGTCGTATCCGGAATTGCGGCTGCCGAGCGACAATATACGCATTGCGCGGAACATAAACGACATAGGCACAACGAGTTGTCCGGTAGGATTGTCGGGCGTGTCGGTAGTCTTGTACCAGAAAATGGTATCCTGAACAACCTTCTGGCTCCAATCGGTGAGCGTGCCTGAGGGGGTAAGCGTGATATTCTGTGCGCCGGTTGCAGTGAACGTACCCGTAGCGGAATAGGTGATTCCGTTAAGGGTAATGCTGTAATCGTAATCGCCCGGAATAGTTACTGTTCCCTTCACGGTTATGCTCTGGACAGGATTATCGCGCGGGTGCTGTACCAGGCTGTCGGGGCTTACATACGGGTCAACGGTGTAAACGCCGCCGGTAGTCTTACTGGAATATGGGTGCAGTTTGTCGCTGCCGCCGGTACCGTATGCTTCGCCTGTACCGTTGTAGGATACAAATTCCAAAGCGGACATCTGGGCGTGCGAAACTTTTATTTCAACCGAATCCTTGTCGCAATACCATTGCATAAGCCCGCCGAGCGAACTGCTGTAAATCACCGGCCATACTCCGTCGTCTGTGGGCGTTGAAGGCGTTGTTGACTGGCGCAGTTTGATAGTCTGGGCGCCGAGATTGAGTTTTGTAGTTCCTGCGGGCGAGCCTGCCGGGTTGGAAGTTCCGGGGGCTACCGACGAGAACTCGATATGCTCGAAATTGGCTTTAACTATCGTGCTTCCTGCGTAGGTAACGTTCACGGGCAGGGTTATTTCGGCCGCCGACGGGATTGCGATATGCGTTTTCAGGTCGTCGAAATGCGACGAGAAAGTTACATTTGCGCAATCAATCGTGAAGGCAACGTTGGCCAGTTCTACGGTGAACGGATAGTTCGAGGGATTCAGGCTGTTCATCGTGCCGAGCGTGAAGTGGTCGAGGCCGGTTCCGTACTGCAAAGCAGTTCCGGTAACGGGTATCGAAACCTCTATCGTCTGCGGGAAGGAGCCTGCGGGGTTGTATCCCGAGGCCGACTCTATATCGCCGTGTCCTGCGAAAGAATAGCCGTTTACCTGAGAGGTGGTCAGTTGCCACTCGCCGGGGACGTTAACCCTCAATTTTACTACTGCGTAGTAAGTGAGCGGGTCGCCAAGGTCAACTTCTATGGGGAATGGTTGCGGAACGGGTTGCACATCGACTATCGTATAGTCGGGCGTAGGCGGTTTAACTTCCACCATGCGCGTACAGGACGACAGTTCGTTGTTGAACGTGATATACAGCGAGTCCATTTGCGCCGTTATCGGCGTTCCGGTAGCCGGGATATTGATTACAAATTCTCGACCTTCGTCGGTAAACGTTCCGGAAGTCATATAGAAATAGCCGTTTGAAAGGCCGTTTCTTTTCGCTTCCACCGTGATAGAGTAGGTGCCTTTTTCTTCCACCCATATAGGGATGCTGATGTAGTGCGCCGTCGTGAGCGGATTTCCGGCAATATACATACCGTAAACCCTCACGGCGTCGCAGTTCCGGATTTCGCCTTTGGCCGGTTTGGGGCCTCCGCAAAGATTCCAGAACGCGGTGTCCTGCCATACTTGCATACATTGGTTCGACAGGTTGAACAGAATCAAACCGTTTGCATAGAACTTGTACGACAGCGAGTCCGTGGGGTCGGTAATTAGTTTTGCCGCCTTGTCAATCCCTGTCTGGTCTAAGGCGGGGATTTTCAAGCCCTTGTATTTCTCCTGGAAGGAAAACAGTTCGAGCAGGGTGAAATTGACGGGTACGGTGTCGATTTCAACGCCATCGACCTGGTAGGAACCGCCAATCAGCACCTGCGCCGAAGCGATTCTGGCTCCCAGCAGCAATGTTATTATTAAAAACAATATTTTTTTCATACCAACAGGGATTTAATTACGGTAATGTAACATTTTTCTTGCAATTATTTGCAGCCCAGTTGATTGCGTAAGCCATCACGTTGCAGTACATATAGGCGTTGTAAACTTTGCCGTCGCCGCCGCCTGCTGTCGAACCCGTCCAGCTGCTGCTGTTCATCGGGTGAGCCGCCGGTACGCCGCCTGCGAATGAAGCAGGCCATGCATTTGAGTCGTTCTGATAAGAAGTGTTTCCGTTAGCCCAGGCATAGTCGCCGCAGAAGAAGAGGTTCTTCGAGTCGTCGATGAACATCCATACGTCGTTGTCGTCCGTTCGAGCGATAATTTTCATCGAAGATTGGACAGCGCTGGATTTAACAGACGAACCGTCGCCGCAGTCGTCGCCGAATGCCTTATTCTGGTTGGCCGATGCCGTAAAATCCATGAACGGGCCTTTCATCACGGCGTGCGCCGAAGATGCCGTTTTTTGAGCCGATACTATCGGGTGGTACATTGTTACGTGGTGCGCGCAATCGACAGATGAGCCGTACATTCCCTGCATAAAGCGTTCAACGCTGGCTTCAAGTTGGTCGGCATAGCAGATGAATCCGTTTTTCTTATCGACGAAATCGCGGTAAACCTGTGCGGCTGCCGCGTCGCGCGTCTGTACATATCCCGATACGTAGATAACGTCAATCTTGTACTGGTTGATGTAGTTCTTCAAGTCGGTCGCCGAGGGGCCTCCGCTGGTCGTTCCCATATCATATACTCTCACATCCTGAACTCCAACTACTCCGCCGGGGCCGAAATTTTCCTTGTTGTAAAGCAGGACGGAAGCGGCTACCTTGCCGTTGTTGGCGCTTGCCGGACGGTCGTAGGTCGAAGTCGGACGGCTACCGATACTCAAAATGTTGATTGTACGGTAGATGTAGTTGATTGTGAAGGTCAGCGTTCCGGTGGTTCCGTCGCCCTTGGTGTATGTCAGCGTGTAATTCTGTTTTACGTTCTTCGGGAAAGGAGTGCCTTCGGTCGGTACGAGCGTGATAGCCTGCGTTCCTGCCGTCAAGGTTCCTGTTGCCGAATAAGTAACGGAGTTTTCGGTTGAGGAAGTGAGCGTATAACTTCCGGCTTCCGTAACCGATGCGGTCAGGATAACCGAGCATGGCGTTGACGAATTGTCATACGGGTCGAGCAGATAGTTCGCGTTGTTGGTATAACCCGAAACCCTCAAATCCGAGAATTTGGCTACCGCCTGCGAAATATTTATTGTCGGCGAGCAGCCCGGGCTTGCAATACCGCCTTCCGTACTTTCGATGGATACGGGAACTGAGCCTGACTGGCTGGGTTTCTGATTTGCATATTCGGGAACAAGGGTAATGGAGGTCGTTGTCGATTCCAATTTTGTCTTTGTTCCTTCGGCGTTCTGGGTGTTTCCGGTTGTATAAGTCTTGTCGAGCGATGTAAACCTTATTCCGGCAAATGTAGCAGTAATCACTGTTTCGCCCGGACTTGTAACGGTAATATTGTTCAAAATTATTTTTTCCGTGCCTGTCAGCGCTACTCCTTGCTGCAATCCGGTCGGCGTCTGGATGTTTGCGCAACTCAACGTAAAGCCTACGCCTGCCAAATAAACAGGGAAAGGATAGGATGAAGCGCTTGCCGAAGAGTTGGTGCTCATGACAAACTGGTCGTAACCGGTCGTGTTGTAAACAAGTGCCTGTCCTGCAACTACCGGAACCGAAACAGTTACCGTCTGCGGGAAATTTCCGCTCGGGTTGAAGCCCGAAGCATCGACGAGTTCGCCGTTGCCTGCAAACGAATATCCGTTAACCGTCGAGGTTGACAAATCCCAGTGTCCGGCTTTGCTGACCGTCAGTTTAACCTCTGCGTAATATTTCGAGGGGTCAACAAGGTTTTGCTGTAACGGATAGGGACGCGGATACGCCACAACCGACAGGATTCGGTAGTCGGCCTGCGCCGTCTGTACCTCTATTGTCGGGTCGCAAGTTGTTGAAACTGTGCCGTTGAGCGTGATTTTCAGGTGGTCGGTCTGCGCTGTCGTCGGTTTTCCCGAAGCGGGAATGTTGAGGATAAACGCATCCGTTCCCGAAGCATTGGGGAAGGTTCCGCTTGCCGCAAAGTAGTAGCCGTTTCCGGGATTTGGTTCGATATGAATATCGTAAGTTCCGGGCGTTGTTACCTTAATCGGCACGCTTATATAATTGCTCGCCGTAACAGCCACCGTTTCGGTATAAATACCGTGGGCTTTTATGTCGGAGCAGTTTCCGATTTCAATCTGGGCCGGACGCGGGTCGCCGCACACGCTCCAAAAATCGCTGGTTTCCCAAACCTGAATACAGCCTACGTCGGTGTTGAACACCATAAGGCCGTTGGCGCGTTCGCCCGGGTTGGTAACGGAGTAACTCAAAATCGAATCTTTCAGAGCCTCTACTCCATAGTTGTTGAGGTGCGGAAGCCGAAGTCCTTTGTATTGTTCCTGCTGATTAATCAGTTCCAGAACAGAGAACGGGTAGGGGGGAGTGTTGTCCCCAATAGTAACCTGCGCTTTTGCAAAATTAGTTGAAAGCAAGATGCTCATTGCAAAAACGAATATCTTGTAAAAAAATTTTTTGTTCATACAATTAATAAAAATTAGTTAGTAAAAAAGTTAATTAGTTTTTTCCAAGGCACATAAAAATAATATACGACAAACCCCGCGGCACAGCCGCTTCGTTGAAGTTCTTGATTTTTAATATAAAGTCCTTGAATTTTGAAAATACCTTGTTAAATTCCTCCTTTGGCGGCGTTAACTAACTAACGGTCGCCGCCAAAGACGGAATATAAAGGTTAACAGGCGTAAGGTGGTGGTCTGCGGGTTTGCCGCATATAATAGGATATAAGAACACTATTTGATGATGAATGAGAAATCAGTTTGACGAGCGGCGCATCGAAAATAAACTCGCTGCTCTTAACGGCCGCCGGCGCTTTGTAGGTGTTGTTCGTTACCGTGCAGGAACTGCCGCCCGACATTTTGCCTATATTTTCCCTGTTATTATAAGGTATAGCGGCCAGTTCGGGTGCGGCTTTTGCCGGCGCCGCTTCTTCGGAAGCGATGGATATAATGCGGATTCCGGCGTTTTCTTCGGCTTTATGAGGCCGCAGATATTTTTTTGTTTTGTGGAAAACAGGTTCCGAAGAACTGTAAGAATAAACTTTCCCCTCGATGTGGAACAGCGTACCTTCGGCAATATTAATCTCATAGCCTTCCGTCACATATATCTGTGCGGAGGCTATATTCACAGCGAGTGTTACTAAAAAGAGCATTATTCCCGCTTTTAAAATATTTATTGCCTTTTCTCCCATTTTTGGGTTATTAAAGTTTTAAAATTTGTAGTCAATCACCAGAACTCAAAAGCGTATTTCATAAATTTTCTGCAAATGTACGTATTTTATTTGTCAATTTCCAAAACTTTTGGTTAGTTTTTGGTTAGTTTTTTATCTAAAAAGGTTAGTTTTTGGTTAGTATTTTTGTTATTTTTCATAAATTTATATGATTTTAACAAAAATTAAGAAAAAAAATTAGTTTTATACGCCTGTTTATTTTTGAAAATCGAAATATTAACCTTACATTTGAGGCGGTTTTATTTTTGAAAAAATAACGACAAATGAAAAACAACATTTTATTGCTGCTTGTCGCGGCTGTTTTTGCCCCGGCTGTCCTCGCCCAAACGCTGACCGCCGACGAGATAGTGAAGCGGGTTGATGAAAATGCCCGCGGAAAATACCTCTATTCCGAAATAAAAATGACCATCGTCCGCCCGACCTGGCAGCGCGAAATCGGCATCAAATCGTGGTCCCGCGGCAGCGACTACTCTTTGGCCGTCATAACTTCGCCCGCCCGCGAAAAAGGCCAAGCCTTCCTGAAACGCAAAAAAGACCTCTGGAACTGGCAGCCTTCTATCGGACGGATGATAAAAATGTCGTCCTCGATAATGGGGCAATCGTGGATGGGCAGCGACTTTACAAATGACGACCTGATGCGCGAATCCTCGACCGTGAACGACTATACCCACCGCCTCGATGGACAGGAACAGGTGCGCGGCTTCGACTGCTGGAAAATCACGCTTACGCCCAAGGAAGAGGCGGCCGTAGTCTGGGGCAAAGTCGTTATGTGGGTCGATAAAAAAACTTTTGTGGAAATAAAAACCGAGTTTTACGACGAAGACGGGACGCTGATTAATACCTTCAACAGTTTCGACATAAAGCAGTACGGCAGCCGCAGCCTCGCCTCGCGTATGGAGGTCGTCCCTGCCGACAAGCCCGGCCAAAAAACGGTAATGACTGTCCTCAAATACGATTTCGATACGCCGATTGAGGAATCGTTCTTCTCGCAACAAAGGATGAAGAATAGTTAGTAGTTTTTTTATTCAAAATTCATTCATTCATTCAAAATTATGATAAGATTGGCTTGGCGAAATATCTGGCGGAATAAACGCCGCGCACTAATCACTATTGCGTCGGTATTTTTTGCAGTTTTTTTCTGCACCATACTTTATTGCTTCGAGTGCGGAGCGTGGGAACAGATGATTGAAAACACCCTGCGCACGCAAACCGGCCACATACAGATAAATGCCGTCGGCTACCGGCAGGACGAAACTATCGACAACTTTATGAGCGTCGATGCCGCCGCCATTGCCGAACTCGAAAAAATTCCGAATATCGACAACGTTTCGCCGCGGGTGGAAACCTTTGCAATGGCGTCTTACGGCTCTGTAACAAAGGGAGTTGCGGTTTTCGGAGTTTCCCCCGCCAAAGAAGCCGAAAAATCGAATCTGCCTTCGCACCTCGTCAGAGGAAAATACCTTGACGAGGCGGACGAGGGCGTTCTGATTGGCGAAAGTTTGAGCCGCTATCTCGGCGCGGAAGTCGGCGATACTCTGGCATTTATCGGTCAGGGTTGGCACGGGGCGAGCGCGGCCGGACTGTTTCCCGTCCGCGGAATCCTGAAAATGATTACAACCGAAATGGACGCAGGAATGGCGTACATCAGCATTTCAGCCGCCCGCTCGTTTATCGATATGCCCGACGGTTGCAGCGAAATACTGATTTCGGTAAAAGATAACCGCCTGTTGGACAAGACAATAGATGAAGTTAAAAGACAATTCTCAATCTTCAACTCTCAATTTCCAAATTTTGAGGTACTTTCATGGCGCACGACGATGGAGCGTCTGCTGCAAACAGCCGAATCGGACAAGGCTTTCGCAAAAATTATTATGTTTATCCTTTATCTTATAGTCGGATTCGGGATTCTCGGCTCCGTAATAATGATGACCAACGAGCGGCTGCGCGAGTTTGCAATCCTCATTTCGCTGGGGATGAAACGGGCGCGTCTGATAGCGGTCGTTGCGCTCGAAATGCTGTTCCTGTCGCTGATTGGCGTTGCGCTCGGCTTGGCGGTCAGCGTTCCGGCGGCTTACTGGTTTGCCGCACATCCAATCCGTATAACCGGCGAAATGGCCAAAATGTACTCCGATATGGGAATGGAGCCTGTGATGCCGCTTTCGACCGATACTTCAATTTTCTTCGGCCAGATAATAATTGTTTTTATAATCGCTTGTTTAACAATTATTTATCCTGTATTAATAATAAGAAAATTAAAACTAAACACTACTCACTAATAACTATTTATTATGCTCAATCTTGCATGGAAAAATATATTCAGAAACCGCGTCCGCAGCGGCGTTATACTGACCGCCATTGCGCTCGGCCTCTTTGCCGGCGTTTATCTTTCGGCTTTTATGAGCGGCTGGGTTTTGGGTTCGGTAAACAGCGATGTTGAGGCTCATCTTGCTCATATTCAGGTACATAATCCCGATTTTCTTGCAAATGGCGATATTAACGCCTTTTTCGAGCGCGGGGAAGTCGAAAGCCGTATTGCGTCGAGCAGTTTTGCGCCGGAGATAAAAGCCTCTTACCGCCTGAAAATCAATGGGATGTTGGCTTCTGCCTCCAATGCCGTCGGGATTTCGGCAAAATGCGTTTTTCCCGACGAAGAACGCCGGGTTTCGACTGTCTGGCAGCAAATTCCCGACAGCCTCGGCTCTTTTTTGCCCGACGACGCGAAAATGCCGATAGTGATTAGCCGCAAAACCGCCGAAAAACTGAATGTCCGCCTCAAATCGAAGATTGTCTTCACTTTTGCCGACGCCGCCGGCGATATGCAGTCGCTCGCATTCCGCGTCAGCGGCATTTACAAAACCACAAATACAATGCTCGACGAAGCGGAAGTTTTTGTGCGCTATTCCGACATTTTTCCGGCAACCGGACTGCCCGAAGGCGCCGCCCACGAGGCTGCAATCGTCCTTAAAGACCTGAAAACCTGCGATTTATTCTCGCCGCAAATAACACAAACTCTAAACGGCTTCGACGTCGAGGACTGGAAACAGATAAGTCCGGTTTTGGATATGAGCAAGCAATGGGTTGATATGATGGCTGTTATAATAATAGGCATTTTCCTGCTCGCCCTCTCTTTCGGAATCGTAAACACAATGCTGATGGCCGTTTTGGAGCGCACCCGCGAACTCGGTATGCTTCGCGCAATAGGAATGGGCAAATCCGGGATTTTCCGCCTGCTGATGCTCGAAACACTCTTGCTGACCGGACTTGGCAGCGTAATCGGAATTGTAGCCGGCGCCCTGCTTGTTATCCCGTCGCTGAAAACCGGTATCGACCTCACTTTCCTGATGTCCGACAATTTTGAGGATTACGGCTACGGTTCTGTCATTTATCCCGTTTTGAACCTGAAAATGTTTGTCCAGATTGCAGTTATGGTTGTTATTGCCGGTATTCTTTCAGCAGTTTATCCGGCTCAAAAAGCGCTGAATATCAAAGTTTTGGATGCAATAAGAGGCAATTAGCCGCTAATCTGCCATTATGTCATAACCTGTCTTCTGGCAAAGAATTTGCTATAAAACAGGCAGAAAGGAGTGAACAAAATAAATATGAACTTTAATAATTTTACAATCAAAGCGCAGGAAGTTGTCCAAAAAAGTATCGACCTTACCTCGCGCAACAAACAACAATCTATCGAACCCGCACATCTTATGAGAGCGATATTGAACGAGGCGCAAAGCATCACAAATTTCCTCTTTCAAAAGATGGGCGTCAATTCTGCACAATTTTCCGCCATACTTGATAAGGAAATCGAATCCTTCCCCAAAGTATCGGGCGGCGAGCCGTTTTTGAGCCGCGAAACCAATGCGGTACTGCAAAAAGCCGTTGATTTGAGTTCCAAAATGGGCGACCA
>JAISUN010000042.1 GCA_031272085.1 Dysgonamonadaceae bacterium
TCAAAGATATAATATGCTTTCCCGTCAGATACTTCTGTTTTTAGATATTTCATATCATACGATTTTCGTATTTCGTTTATCCAGAAGTCGTTAATAAAATCTTTGTACGAAGTTTTCAAACCGTGTGCCAAATCAAAGCCATTGCCGATAAGTATTATTCTGTTCATAATATGTTTATTTTTAGTTGTATTAATTAATTTGAACTGAGAGCCAAGCGGAAACCGAGGTCGTTGAGCCTGATGTCGGGACGGAAGTAGATACGATACGAGACACGCACGTAGTACCACGCAATGTTGTACCAACTACCGCCACGGAGAACGCGGTTAGAGCCGGTAGACGCACCGCGAGGATTCGTCTGCGAATCGCTACTGTAATCACCATACCAATCGCTGCACCACTCCCAAACATTGCCGCTCATATCATAAATGCCCAATTCGTTTGCCTGTTTTGTGCCAACGGGATGAGTTTTTCTGTCCGAATTAGCGTTGCACCACGCCACGTTGTCGTCTGTATTGCTGCCGCTGTATTTGTAATCACGTGATTGATTTCCTCCGCGCGCCGCAAATTCCCATTCCGCCTCGGTTGGCAGGCGGTAATTTTTGCCTGTTTTTTGATTCAGTTTTCGGATAAAATCCTGTACATCATTCCAACTAACCTGCTCGACAGGCAAATTATCGCCTACAAAGAAAGACGGATTATTGCCCATCACCGCCTTCCATTGCGCCTGCGTAACAGGATATTTACCAATAAAATAGTCAGAAAGCGTTACCTTGTGCACAGGGCTTTCGCTATTCCATTTGTTATCCTGAGCATCTGCGTCATAATTTGGAGCATTGGGGTCTGTTTTTTGCGCGCCCATCAAAAAAGTACCGCCTTCGACTGCAATCATTTCGATGCCGACGCTGCTGCTGCGATACTCGCTTTGCACCACTTCGCGTCCGTCGATTTCGCCTTTCACTTCATCGCCAAAGACGGTGCGATTGCTTTGCTGTTCGGGAGTTTTCGGCAAAACGATGCGCGTTTTGTTGCCGTCTTTTTGCTCTGTGTAGAGTTGCGTTTCGCCTTTCGGATTCGACGCTTCCGTCGGGCGCTGTCCGTCGCGGCAGTAAGGGCAGGAAGCAAGTTCTTCCTTGTAGTAATGCCCGTTTTCGCATTTTGTAAAGCCTTTCATTTCCATTTGTTGTTATATATTTATGTTTAATTTCAATTATTTAAAAACAAAAACTTTTCATTGGGTTAACGATAAACTTTTGAAAAACGAAAGCAAAGGTAGTAATTTTTCTATCCCCAAAAAATTCAATCCAAAAACCGTTGCGTAAGCCCCTTGTAGGCGTCAATACGGCGGTCGCGGAGGAAAGGCCACCAGCGGCGGACGCCTTCCGAACGGCGGAGGTTTATGTCCACAACCAGATTTTCTTCCCTGTCGGGCAAGGCCTGCGCGAGGATTTCGCCTTGCGGCCCGGCAACAAAACTGCCGCCCCAAAACGAGATTCCTCCGGTCTGTCCCGACGGGTCGTTTTCGTAGCCGACGCGGTTAACGGAAATTACCGGCAAGCCGTTGTAAACCGCGTGTCCGCGCTGCGCAAGCGTCCAGGCCGTTTTCTGGCGTTCCTTTTCTTCGGCCGCGTCAGACGATTCCCAGCCTATGGCGGTGGGATAAATCAGCAAATCGGCTCCGGCAAGCGCCATCAGGCGGGCGGCTTCGGGATACCACTGGTCCCAGCAAACCAGAACGCCCAGATTGCCGAGCGAAGTTTTTATGGGTTGAAATCCCAAATCGCCGGGCGTAAAATAAAATTTTTCGTAGTAGGCTGGGTCGTCGGGAATGTGCATTTTACGGTACTTTCCGGCAATAGAACCGTCGGATTCGAGGACTACGGCCGTATTGTGGTAAAGTCCGGCGGCGCGGCGTTCAAACAGCGACAGCACGAGGACTACGCCCAAATCGCGGGCAATCGCGCCAAAATAGGCGGTCGAAGGCCCCGGAATTGTTTCTGCAAGGTCGAAATTTTCGGGATTTTCGGTTTGACAGAAATACGGCGAATTGTGAAGTTCCTGTAAGACAACAAGTTGTGCGCCTTTTCCGGCACAATCATAAATATTGGTTTTGAGTTTTTTGAGATTCAAATCAAGGCCGTTCCCGCAAGTTTGCTGCACGAGGCCGACCTTGATTGACGAATATTTTTTTGAATTTTCCG
This sequence comes from Dysgonamonadaceae bacterium, assembly GCA_031272085.1. Taxonomy (GTDB): domain Bacteria; phylum Bacteroidota; class Bacteroidia; order Bacteroidales; family Azobacteroidaceae; genus Azobacteroides. Next base: position 2,199 of record JAISUN010000042.1, read on the forward strand.
GCATTTTATTTAATTAGAATGAAAAACCTGCTCTGATTGAAAGCGCCCCCGTCCAGTAATTGAGATGGCTTTGCTGTTGAGTTTCGTAGCCCAAACCGGCGTGAACTCCGTATTTGCCTATCATAAAAGTTACTCCGAGCGAAGGACTTGCGTACATTCCCAAGGCTTTAAGATTGTCTGTTGCATCGAAAGAATATCCGATTTGCGCGGCAATGTAGGGCGAAATTTTTGCGTTTAAAATATTATATCTTAAATCGGCGAAAAGCGGCGCTACAACATCGTCGCCATAATCCCGCCGCCGGTCGTCTTTCTGGTTGTAATAATAATCCAGACCAATGCCGAGGCCTGCGGAAAAATGCGGATTTATCTGATAGCCGTTGATTACGTGAATGTCAATCCGGTCGAGGCCGTATTTGCCGATTCCGAATGCGGGGCCGGCTTCGACAAGAAATTTGTAACCCGGCAGCAATCCGCCGTCGCTTGTCGTTTTGAAAGTAGTTTTCTTCCCGCTGCGGGCGTAGTTTTGACGATGCGAACCCGACCTGCGGTATTCTTTTGTGATGCGGGTAATTTCGGTCGATTGTATCGAAAATACGCTGCCGTCGGAGGTTTCTACCTTGTAAGTTTTATTCGGAGTTTGTTCGATGATTTTTCCACGAATCACGCTGCCGTTTTTCAGGCGGAAAACATCCTGATAGTCGCCTGTTTCGGCTTCTATTCTACGCTCCGTCAGTTCGGCCTTGCGTTTTTCGGCGTCGGCCCTACGCTGCTCGGCGTCTTTTTCGCGGAGTTCTGCCTCTGCTTTTCGTTGTTCGGCGCGTTCTTTTCGGACTTGTTCGGCATTTTCGCGGCGGGTTTCAGCCTCAACGCGGGCTTTGCTTACCTCGGGAGCGGGTGCGCCGTTGAATGTTTCAACACGTCCGTCTTTATATACAATGCTCGTAATCGCGTCTTTATAAGCGAAATACTCTTTTCCGGAAGGCTCGCTGAAAAGCCGGTATTTCACGACCGATGGAGTAATTTCGGTAACAGTAGCCTCGACTTTCGTCCCCTTTTTGAAGGAAATAATATCCTGTGAAAAGCCTGAAAGCGGGATGCACAACAGCGCAGCAATAATTATGCTTCGCAAATTCAGTTTTAATGTCTTGTTAGAGTTCATACGAAATATTCTAATTATGTTGCAAAGATACGTAAATTTATTGTTTTTTTTTCTTTTTTAGTTAATTTTTTATGCAAACCCTACAAAACGCCCGTCGGGAACTGCATCGTAACGCAGTGCAGGCTTCCGTGCTGACGGATTAGCGACAAACAGTTTACGGGAATAATTTCCCTGTCGGGAAATGCTGATTGCAAGCGGTTTTTAGCGATTTCATCCAATGGCGAACCGTAGGCCGGCGTCAAAACTGCTCCGTTGATTATGAGAAAGTTGGCGTAAGTAGCCGGAAGCCGCTCGCCGCCGTCGTAAACGGCCTCGGCCATCGGAAGCGGGACGAGGCGGTAAGGTTGTCCTTCGGCAGTGCGGAATGTCAGGATTTCCTTTTCCATTGCGGCAAGTTCGGCAAAATGCTCGTCGTTTTCGTCTTCGCACTTCACGTAAGCAATGGTTTTTGCATCGCAAAACCGCGCCAGAGTATCGATATGGCTGTCGGTGTCGTCGCCCGCAAGATAGCCGTTTTCGAGCCACAAAACCCGTTTAAGGTTGAAAATCAATTTCAGGTAATCTTCTATTTCGGAGCGGGATTTAAAATCGTTGCGGTTTGGCGAGAGCAGGCAGCGGCTCGTGGTCAGCAGGGTTCCCTGTCCGTCGGATTCTATGCTTCCGCCTTCCAAAACCACGTGCAGCATACTGTGGAAGCGGACTTCGGAATGGAAAGCGCCGCTGTCGAACAACAGTCGAGAAATCCGGTTGTCGTGGTTGGCGGCAAATTTCAAGCCCCAGCCGTTAAAAGTGAAATCGAGAAGTTGCGGGGCGCCGCCGACAATTACCGTAATCGGAGCGTGGTCGCGTGCCCAGGTATCGTTCGAGGGGATTTCGCGGAAAGTAATTTTTGAAAAATCTTCGCCTTTCAGCGATTTTTTCACGTCTTCGGCCGAACAGCAAACGACAAGCAGTTTTTCAAACCTCAAAATTTGCCGCGCTATTTCGGCAAAACAGGCTGTAACCTCGTCTAAATACGGCTTCCAGTCGGTGTTTTCGTGAGGCCAAGTCAGCATTACTCCGCTTTGAGGCTCCCATTCGGCAGGCAGTTTTATTTCCATTGACATAAAAATTTTTTGTGCAAAATTACTCGAAATTTTAAAATAACGTGTAACTTTGCAGTTATTATGACTGAAAACCGTATAAAAATAATGCTGCGCACGTCCCGAATCAGCGTTTTGGGAAATGCAGTTCTTTCTCTGCTTAAAATAGTTGTGGGAATCGTGTCGGGCAGCCTCGCCGTTTTGAGCGACGGTCTGGATTCGGCTTCCGATGTGGTAACTTCGCTGGTAATAATGTTCACAACGCCGATTATCAGCCGTCCGCCGAACTCAAAATATGCCTACGGGCGCGAAAAAGCCGAAAATATCGCCTCTACCCTGCTCTCGTTCGTGATTTTCTTTATGGGCTGGCAAATGCTGATTGCCGCCGTCGGGAAAATTTACCGGCAGGAAGCGACCGAACTGCCTTCGGCTATTGCAATCTGGGCAACTGTCGTTTCGATAATCGGAAAACTGCTGCTGGCGTGGTATCAGTTCCGGCAGGGCAAACGCGCCGAATCGTCGATGCTGACCGCAAATGCTGTGAATATGCGCAACGATGTGATAATTTCCGCCGGAGTTCTGCTCGGACTTGGATTTACGTTTATCTTGGATATTCCCATTTTAGACCCGATAATTGCCTTATTAATAAGTATTTACATAATTTACTCCGCAATCGGGATTTTTCGGGACGCCAACCTTGTTTTGCTCGATGGAATGTCCGATACGTCTGTGTATCAGAAGATTATTGCCGCAGCCGAAAGCATTCCGGGGGCTTATAATCCGCATCGAATCAGGTCGAGCCGCGTTGGGAACAATTACAATATCGTGCTTGACATCGAGGTCGATGGTTCGCTTCCGCTTGCCGATGCTCATCAGATAGCCCAGCAGGTCGAGGACAGCATAAAGCGTTCAGTAGAAAATGTTTACGATATAGTTGTCCACGTCGAACCCCGCGGCTGCGAACATATTGAAGAAAAATTCGGCGTCAGCAAGGATGACCGCTTGTAGCAAAAAAGGCGCAAACTTAAATCATTTGCGCCTTCAAAAACTCAATTCAGTCTATTTCTTATCTTCCGCGATACTTATCGCAAATCCCCCGCCCGGAGCGGATTTCTGCGTAAGTTTCGTTTTATTTGTAACTTTTATCGTTTTTATTGTGTAAGCCTGCGGATTAGTCTTGTAATGCGCTGTGGGAGCGTCGGCGTAAATCGTGGCAAGGTATTTTTTGCCGGGTTCTAAAAAACTGAACGTTATGTTTGCCGTATGTCCATTTTCGCCGCTCACATTGCCTACAAACCACTGTCCCGTGCCTTTCGCTTTGCGGGCTACGGTGATGTATTCGCCGGGTTCGGCTTCTAAGTAGCGGCTTTCGTCCCAATCAACCGCCACATCTTTGATAAATTGGAAAGCGTCAAGGAAGCGGTTGTAATTTTCGGGCAAATCGGCTGCCATTTGAAGTGGGCCGGGCATGGTTACGTAAAGCGCTAACTGATTGGCAATCGTAGCATTAACGTGCGAAGTGTTGTTCGGATTGATTTTTTCCACATCCATCTCGAAGATTCCGGGAGTGTAGTCCATCGGACCTCCGATAAGGCGGGTAAACGGCAGAATAGTAACATGATAGGCTCTGCTGCCGCCGAAAGCCTGATATTCTGTTCCGCGAGCCGATTCGTTGCCGATAAGATTGGGATAGGTGCGGCAAATTCCCGTCGGGCGCACGGCTTCGTGAGCATTGACCATTATTTTATAATCAGCCGCTTTTTTGATTGCATAAAGATAATGATTATCCATCCACTGACCGTAATGATACTCGCCGCGCGGGATTATGTCGCCTACATAACCGCTTTTTACAGCGTCGTAGCCGTTATCTTTCATAAATTTGTAGGCTGCGTCGAGATGGCGCTCGTAATTGCGGACAGATGAAGACGTTTCGTGGTGCATAATCATTTTCACGCCTTTTGATTTGGCGTAAGTTTCAATTTCTTTCACATTGAAATCGGGATACGGAGTAAGAAAATCGAAAACATAATCTTTTGAATTGCCGAACCAGTCTTCCCATCCGATATTCCAGCCTTCGACAAGGACAGCGTCGAAACCGTGTTTAGCCGCAAAATCAATATATTCCTTTACGTGAGCGGTAGTTGCGCCGTGGCGGCCGCTGGGTTTAACCTTTGAATAGTCGGTTTTTCCGAGTTGCACGCTCGGCAGGTCGGCAGTGTAAGCCCAGTCTTTTGCGCCGACAATCATTTCCCACCAGACACCGATGTATTTTGTAGGCTTAATCCACGAAGTATCTGTTATTTTGCAAGGCTCGTTCAGGTTGAGCGTGATGTTGGAAGCCAGAATATCGCGGGCGTCGTCGCTGACGATAACCGTTCGCCAGGGGCTGGTGCAGGGAGCCTGCAAATAGCCCTTGTTTCCCTTTGCATCAGGGGTGAGCCATGATTCAAAAATGAAATTTTTATCGTCGAGATTGAGGTGCATACAGGCGTAATCAATCAGCGCAGCCTCGTGAAGGTTGATGTAGAGTCCATCGTCGGTTTTCATCATCAGCGCGGTCTGTACGCCGGTTTGCGAAAATGGGGTTTGCGAAGAATTGGGCGTGATTGCGCCTTTCATCAAGCCGCGTATTTCCGACAGGCGCGAAATTGTATAATCGTATTCCTGCGTGTCGTAGTCGCCCGGAATCCAGTAAGCCGTGTGGTTGCCGGTCATTGCGAACTGCGTTCTTTCTTCTTTTACGATGAAATAGACAAGGTTTTTCTGCTGCGGAAATTCGTAGCGGAAGCCGAGTCCGTCGTCGAAAAGGCGGAAGCGGACAATCATCTTCCGTTCTGTGGAAGGCTGATTGAGCGTAACGGCAAGTTCGTTGTAATGATTGCGGATGTCTTTCGACTGTCCCCAAACGGGTTGCCAAGTTTCGTCGAAAGCGGCAGTTTCGGTTTTTTCGACCTTAAATCCGCTGTAAAGATTTGTTTTAGCGTCGGTTTGAGCCGGTGTTTGTCCTTCGGGCGAAAAATCGTCGAAAGTGCGTTTTACGCCTTCGACAACGAGTTCCAGACCAAGACGGCTCGGCTTGATTACCGTTTTCCCCTTGTAAGCGAGGGAGTAAACAGGCGCTCCGTCGGTTGATACCGTGAAATCCATTGTCAGATTTCCGTCAGGCGATTTTAGAGTTTGAGCGCTTACCGTAATTGCGGCGGCAAGCATTAAAAGAAACAGTTTAATTTTCATATTATCAATAATTTATAAAACATCAAGAATAAGAGTTCCTTTTGCAGGAACAGTAATATTGTGCTGTAAATCAACACTTTGTCCGGTAATCGCATCAACGCCCGACCTTGCCGAGCCGATGACGCCGCTGTAACGCGCCGTCGGCAAAGTCTGCTCTTTTTGCGAGCCGTTGAGGATTACGAGGACAGTTTTTCCGCTCTCGGCGCGGCGGGCGTAAACGTAGCAGTTTTTACCCCATTCGGGAGCGTATTGGATTAATTTTCCGTGTTTTACGGCTTCGCTTGTTTGCCGCCAGTGCAAGAGTTTTTTCAGAAAATCGAAGGCTTCGTTTTCGAGCGCAGTCCTGCCTGTTTTTGTGAAAGCGTTACGGGCGTCGCCCTGCCAGCCGCCGGGGAAATCCTTGCGAAGCAAGCCGTCGCCTTCCTCTTTCTCGCCGTACATCAATATTTCATCGCCGTAATAGATTTGCGGGATGCCGCGCGTAGTGAGCAGAAATGCCATTGCCTGCCTGAAACGCCGCAAATCGGTTTCGCCCTTTTTCGGAAAACGGCTCATATCGTGGTTGTCGAGCAGGACAAGGATGTTGTCGGGGTCGGCGTAAAGAAAATCCTGCGCTAAAATTTCCTGAATTTTCCGAAGGTCGAAATCCTTGTTTTCGTCGGTTGTAAAAGCCTGCTGTACAGCGGAATTTAACGCAAAGTCCATTACCGTTTTCAGATTTGTCTGGCGGGTATTGATTTTCGAGTTCCGTTGCCACCACGCGAGCGGAGCAGGATTGGAATACCATGTTTCGCCTACGATATTGAAATCGGGATACTCATCCATCACTTCTTTGCACCATTCGGTAAGAAAATCGAAGTCGGCATAAGGATGGGTATCGTGGCGGATTCCGTCGATTCGGGCATATTCTATCCACCATATACTGTTCTGTATCAGATATTTTGACAGAAGGCGGTTGCGCTGGTTCAGGTCGGGCATCGACTCGACAAACCAGCCGTCGGTATATGCGTCAATTTCAGTCTGCGGAGAGTGGGGGTCGAAAAGGGAATACATACTGCCGGTGGTCATTTTGGGCTTTTGCTGATTATTGAGCCAGTCTGTCGCGGGCAGGTCGTTCATCCACCAGTGCAGGATTCCGCAATGGTTGAAAACCATATCCATAACCATTTTCATTCCTTTTTCGTGGATTTTGCCGATAAGAGCGCGGTAATCTTCATTTGTCCCGAAACGCCTGTCAACAGCGTAAAAATCGGTTATCGCGTATCCGTGGTAGCCCTGATAACCGGCCTGATACATCCGGTTTTCGAGGACGGGATTGAGCCAAACGGCAGTAATACCAAGGTCTTTGAGATAATTGAGATGCTGCTCTATTCCGGCAAAATCGCCGCCGTGACGGGCATACTGGTCGGCGCGGTTAATGGGTTCGCCGTCCCACACGTCGTTAGCGGGGTCGCCGTTGGCAAAACGGTCGGGCATAATGAGGTAAAGCACGTCGTCGGTCGAAAATCCCTGCGCTCCTGCGGAATGTTCGCGCCGACGAAGTTCAAAATCGCGAGAAATTGTTTTTTTTCCTTCGGTAAATTTCAGTTTTATGGTTCCGGCATTTGCTTCCGGCGTAATATCAAGATACAGAAACAGATAGTTCGGATTTCCGGTGCGGACTGTTTCTTTCAGATTTACTCCCGGATAGTCGAATTGCAATGTGGAGTTTGCAATTTGAGGTCCGTAAACCATAATTTGAAGTTCGCAGTTTTTCATTCCCGTCCACCAGAAAGCCGGCTCAATGCGTTGAATTTCAGCGGCGAAGCAGAGCGCGGAAAAGAAAAATCCCAAAATTATAAAAACCAATTTCCTCATTTTTTCAATAATATTTTAATAACATTTTTTTCGTTAATTGTCTGTGCTTCTATCAGATACACTCCCGACGGCAAGTCGCCGACATACAGCGCATTGCTGTCCGAAACTGCTTTTAATTTCATTCCTGTCAGATTGTATATCGACAGGGTTTTAACATTGTCCTGCGAAACAACATTAGCATAACCTCCTGAAATATAAGCATAAACGCCATTGTTCCGCGAAATAGCGGGAATATCGGAAAAATCCACTTTTCGGTCGGTATAGACGCGCAGTTCGCCGGGTTGTAAAGATATGTATGCGCTTGCAGCAGAAACGTTTAATTCCTCGCCGGTAAGCAGTTCGTACCATACGCCGGTGTGCTGAAAATCGACCGAAACAGAAATCGTGTTTGTCGATTGGAAATTTCCGAGGGCAATCATATCCAAATCGCTGTGAGTCAGTTTGATTTTCCGTCCGTAATTCCAGTCGGAGGTGGAAATATTGAACGAAAAAGCGCCTGCATCGAATGCGGCAGGATAGGATTTCCGCAGGTTAAGAATCTTTGAAACAGCGTTGTATGCGGCTTTCCGCTCGGTAATATCCATCCAGCCGATGGCAAACGGCGAAGGTTTTTCGTTTGTCCGCCCCCCGTTGTAGTCGATGGAATAATCGTATCCCAATTCCCCGAACTGCCAAATCATTTTCGGACCGGGAATAAGCGTTGCAAATGCGATGTTCAGCGGGACGCGCTTCAAATAAACGGCAGGATTTTTTATATTGCCGTCGCCCCATGTTTTCGCTTTGTAGAAATTGCGTTCTTCGTCATGGCTCTCGGCGTAGCCCACCCATTGGCGTGGCGTAGCGTTCATCCCCGAAAAATCGCTTTCGGAAGAAAATCCCATTGCCGCTTGCGAATAGGCGTTGTTCAGATTACGCCAGAGATACATTCCCTCGTTGGCTAAAACAAGTTCTTCGCTGTTGGCGCAAAAATGTTCCAAAATAAACATCACGTCGGGCTTCACGGCTTTGGCGGCGCGGTAATAGTCGGTCAATATATCAATTCGCGACTGGTCGTAGTTCGATGCCGTTGATTCGTTGCTCGTTTTTTGCGTAAAGCCTTTGGTCAAATCAAGGCGAAAACCATCGACTTTATATTCCGTAATCCAGTAAGCCAGCACCCGTTTGAAAAAGGCGCGAGTTCCGGCGTATTCGTGGTTGAAATCGCAGAAAACGCTGTATGGATGCGGCGCATCGACATTGAACCACGGATTGTCGGCAGCCGGTTTGCCGTCGGCGCTGTTCCAGTAAAGTTTGGCAAACGGATTATTTTCGGTAGCGTGATTGAAAACGACGTCCAAAATAACGGCAATGCCCTGCTGATGACACGCGTCGATGAATATTTTGTACATTTCGGGAGTTCCGTAGGCTTTGTCGGGCGCAAAATAATGATTGGGATTGTAACCCCAACTGCTGTTGCCGTCAAATTCCTGAATCGGCATCAGTTCGATAGCCGTAACGCCCAGATTTTTTATATAATCCAAACGGTCGAGAACGGCTTGCAGCGTTTTTTCAGCCGAAAAATCGCGAATCAGAAGTTCGTAAATCACCATATTTTCGCGGTCAGGCATTGTTAAATCGCTGATAAGCCATTGATAAGCCGGTTTATTTGTTTGAAAAGTCGAAACTATGCCGTCGGTTTTTCCGTCGGGATAAGGTTTTAAATCAGGAAAAACAGTTTGATTTTCATTGATATAGCGGTCGTTCCATGGGTCAAGCACAAGTTCGGTATAAGCGTCGCTGACGCGCAGGCTTCCATCGACCAAATACTGGAAACCGTAGAGTTCGCCCGGATTGACGCCCGAAAGGGTAAACCACCAGTAATCGCCGTCTTTTTTCATTTGATAGGCGTTCAACTGCGTCCAGTTATTGAAGTCGCCAATCAGGAAAACGTTGGATTTTTGCGGAGCAAAGAGGACAAAAGTTACGGTCGAATTGTCGATGTAATTGATTCCGTCGGTTACGCCTTCGGGACGCGAAGCAGTTGTTACCGGCTCCGGAGCGCATACATAAACAGTGTCGAAAACCTGTTGTGAGCCGACTTTTGCTTCGGCAACCAGCATATAATCGCCTGCCTGAAACAGGTAATCGTGAGTAAGCCGCTCGGCTGACGATGCGGTTTTGGCGATTGCCTTGTTGATATATAACGACAGGTCGGCGGGTGCAGTCGAAGCGACGTCGATAGCGAGGCTTGTACCTGCCGCGATGCTTGTGTTGCTTGCGGGCGTAACAAACGATACTGCCAGCCCTTCTTCGTGCACATCAACAAAAATATCGGCTCCGCCTGTATCCTTGCCTTCTTTTGTTTTATCGGCGCTGCGGAAAACGAAAGCGAGTTTGGTAACTTTTTCGTTTGCAGCCAGATTGTAATACGCACTTATCGAGGGCGTTATCAGCAATTTCCACTTGTTGCCGCCGAGCGAAGTCAGTTTATATTTTGCCGAATTATCGCCCCAGGTCGGCGCGTGTTTCCAGTCGGAACCGTTCGCACTTGCCGTCGTGATTACGCCGGTGTGAGCATAAACGTCGCCGGTAAAATCTTTCAGCCCGCCGGAACCTTTTGTGGCGTCGAATATAACTTCTACTTCGCCGCAATCCTGCGTTACTATCGCCGGATTTGTCGTTACAACCTGCGCGGTAAACGAGGCGCAGGAAACAAGCAACAAAATGAGCGATAAAAATAAATTTCTCATAATCAGTTTAATTTTAAAAACCTGTTAGGTCTCAAAGACCTAACAGGTTTAAAGATGCAATGTCTTACTGTTTTACGACAGTGCAGGTATAAGCCGAAGCGTCGCCCAATTTCAAGGTAATCAGGTAAGTTCCGTCTGCATCGACCGGAATATTGTCGCCGCCGTAAGTCAGGTTATTTACATCGCCGCCGAGGTTAATATCCCAGCCGTCGTTTGCGCGGAATTTGAATGATTTTCCTCCGCCCAAAGTTGTGGTAACAGTCCATTCGCCGGTTGCAGTATTCAAGGTCATCGGTGTGGAAGCGTCCCAGCCGCCTGCTGTTGCGTCGCCGATTAATCCCCAGTTGGTTGCCGTAGCCGTATAAGTATAAGGCTCTTTCGACAAATCGACTGTCAGTCGGTAAAATCCTGTTGCAGAAACGGTTAAATTTCCGGCTCCGCCGTCGGTCGAAAGCGTTCCGCCGCCTCCGTCGCCATAGTTGGTGCCGTTCCAGTCGGGTTCGGAAGTGAATTTGAACTCATTTCCGGCTTCCATATAGACGTAGCCGTCGAATTTCCAGTCGAAATTAGGCGAATATACGATTGGCGCAGTCGATGGCGACCATCCCTGATGTCCGCCCGGAACGTAAAGTTGCCGTTTTGCATTGCCCAACAAATCAATCTTATAGGTCGATTCCAGCATGTTGAGCGTGATTTTTACCCATTGCGATTCCAAAATACGCATTGCCTGCGCATTTTCGATTATCAACATTCCTTCCAAATCGGTATTTCCATCAAGAGGATTGCCGAGCAGTCCGTCCCAACTTGCCGCGTCTTTGCTCGACTGCGGAACAATCTTGAAATAGCCCGCCGGCATAAGAACAGTGATTGAAAATACGGGGTCGTCGTAAACATCTAAGTCGCTGTGCGAGAACTTGTAATCGTCCAAATTGTCGAAACTCCACCCGTTTACGTCGCCAATCAGATAGTAAGCCGGTTCAATCGTAACATTAGAATACGGCGTGATGCTGAAAGGTCCGAAAACAGCCGGCACAGGCATCATAGAAGCCGAAGTTCCGTCCAAAATATAGAAATAATTTCGGAAATAAACGGGATGCGATACCGGCGCTTTGGTGTTGAACAGCGTTTTCACTGCCTCGCTCAAATCGGTTGTAAGCGCGGTTGCAGCGTTGTCGGCGCTTTTTACCGGCAATTCTACCGTTTTTGTAAAATCCTGCGTATCGGATATTTCCGTTCTGAACACAATCGTTGCTCCTTCTGCGAGTGTCGGCGTAGCCGTCGCTTTCACTATTTGAAGGTTTCTCTCTTCCTCGGTCAGCGTCAGAGCCGAACCCAAATCACTTCCGGCAACGATGGTAAAACCGTCGATTACCTGCGCCGCTTCTTGCGGATACGCCTGTGGAGGCGCGACGTCGAGACCTATGTCGTCGGAACAGGCAGAAAAGCCGACTGCAAGAAGTATTACTGAAAATAAATAATATATTTTTTTCATCGTTTATTAAATTTTAATATTATTCAATTTTTCCGGTACCTTTGGTAAAGTTGATATACAGTTTCTGGCCTACGCTTCCGGAAACTCTGTCCTGGTCGTCGCCATTTGCCCTGTAAATCAAGACATTATTAAATACCATAAATTCGGTATGCCACCATTCCTGACCGGCGAGTACAACGCAAGCGCGGACGCCGCCGTCGCTATCGCCTGCCGCCGCGCCTGTGAATGCGGGCGAAACAAAGTCTGCATCGGCGCCTGCCGATATTGCGGGTACGGTAAACAGGTTATTGTCGCCTGCGCCCCATACGCCTCCGATTGCGTTTCCGCAGAGGTAAACCTTCGGTTCGAGGAACTGCACGTGATAGATGTAACTGCGTCCCGAAATTTCGGTTGTAACAACAACAATATACCAGCCCGGATTTCCGATAACGAGATTATCGTCGCCCGAAACGCCTGCCAACGCCTTTGAAGCGTCGTCAATGACGGCTGTTTTCATTCCGAAGTCGTTGCCGTCCCAAGATTTTGCCGTATTGAACTTGATTTCGGCATTGTCGTTGCCCGATTTTCCAAGATATTGTACAGCCCAGAATTTTCCGTCTGTTCCGTAAACTGGAACCATTTCGGTAGCGGAATTCCAGTCCCAGTTGGTAACATTGCCGATAAGGTACATATTTTCGGGAGCAACCATCGGGTCGAGCGCGTAGTAACTTTTCACTTTCGGCAGTTCGATGATATTGGACAATACCTTGTGGCTGCCGTCGGAAAGTTCAGCCGAAAGGCGGATATAAACCGGAAATGTTTCCGTAGGAAAATCCGCTTCGTCGGTTATTCCAAGCAAACCTACCAGCGCAACGGCAACATCGGAAGCGCTTACTTCCATTTTTGCCGTGTTGAAAGCGGTAGAAAGCGTGGTAAATTCGGTAAATGCGCTTTGTACGGCAACCTGAACGCGGTAAGTGGTCGCGGCTGTGAAGCCGTAATCGGGCTGCGAACAGGTGAGCAAAATCGATTCGGTGTTCTTCAAATCATAAATGCCGGAAACATACGCGGGCGTATTCAGCACGAAACTGTCCGGCGTCGATGCTGTCGGATGTTCGTCGGTTTCGCAAGCCCAAAAGCATACCAAACCGGCAAGCAGCATTATTAAACTATATATTTTTTTCATTGTCGATTTATTTTTATGTTTAACAAAATTAATATCCCGAATTTTGTTTCAGATTCGTGTTAGCATTGATGTCGGACGCCGGTATCGGATAGATGTTGAAATGCGAATCCACACCGCGACCTTCCTGTATGCCGCCTTTCCATTCCCAAAGATAACTGCTGCCGGTAAAAAATCCGTAACGGATTAAGTCGGTACGGCGGAAACATTCCCAGTAGAGTTCGCGGGCGCGTTCGTCGAGTAAGAAATTGGCAGTCATATTTGCTTCGCTGACGTTGGCAACGCCTGCTCTTGCACGCAACTGATTGACATAGCCGACTGCATCGGCTTTCGAGCCTGAACCGCCGCGCACAACTGCTTCTGCATAAATCAGATACTGTTCAGCCAAGCGGAACAGCGGAAAATCGACATCGGCATAATCCTGCTCGGCATTGGAGCCGTAAACCGGATTTCCGACAGTCGATGCGGAAGTGATATTGCGGTATTTGTAGGGTTGCAAACCGTTGTGCCAGTCGGTCGGGTCGCTGCCCAGTTCGGGAGTTTCGCCCACGAGCAAAAAGCGTTTGTCATTCGGTTCAAACTTGTTGTTCAGTTCTTTTCGGGTGCGGTATCCGTTCCAGAAGTGGTTGTTGCCAATCATACCGTAAGATATGATTCTATCGGCGTATGCCGTCTGATAGTCGATGTTTGAGCCGCAATTAATCAGGAACGAAGTGCCTCCGTAGCCGTAAGCGTATTTCCCGTCGAAAGTGATGGCGAGAATGATTTCGGGATTGTTTTTGTCGTTGTCGGCCAAAAACAGATGTTCGTAATTGCTTTTCAGCGAGAAACCTGCGTCGATAACTTTCTTGGCGTAAGTTGCTGCGTCGTTCCAGCGGGCGCTTCCCGTATAAACCTCTGCATTAAGGTAAAGGCGGGCGAGCAAAGCCCATGCAGCCGCCTTGTCGGCGCGTCCGTATTCGTTTGTTTTCGCGTCTTTCAGCAAGTTATTATCGGAAATTTCTATCAGTTCCGATTCGACGTATTTAAACAGTTCGGCGCGTGTGGTCTGAACAGGCAAATCGCCCAGATTGTCGTTTTCGGTTACAAAGGGCGGATTTCCGAAAATATCCATCAGCACCCAGTAGTCGAATGCGCGGATAAAACGGGCTTCCGCTTTGAAATTCACGACTTCTGCGCCCAAACTTTCGTCGGCATTGCGCAGGAACTCGTTGGCGTACATAATTTGCATTATAACGCGGTAGTACAAGCCTGACGTGAATTTGTCGTCGGCAGTAAAATTAATGTCGTTCAATTCGGGAATGCCCGCGTCGTTCCAGAGGCATTGCGCTTCTTCGGTAGGCAATTCCTGATGGTTGAACCATACGCGCAAAAAGTCGGCGTTGGAGCCTTCGTCGATGCCGGGTATCGGCAAGTCCGACTTTCCTGCGGGACTTTCATTTCCCGTTGTAGTATATGCAAGATATACCTTTGCCAAAGCGCTTTTCGTACCTTCGAGCGTCGAGAATACAACTTCAGAAGAAGAGGTATTTTCGGGATAAATATCCAAGTCGGTACATGAAGCCGTTATCAGCAGTGGCGCTATGATTGCTATTATTTGATAAATATATTTTTTCATATTACTCTTGAATTTAAAAATTAGAAATTAAGTCCAATTCCAATGCTGAATGTTCTCGGATTCGGATAGAAATTGTTGTCGATGCCGTTCGCCATTTCTGGGTCGATGCCGTCGTATTTCGTCAGCGTAAACACGTTTTGAACAGTGAAATTGGCGCGAAGATTAGCCTTGTCTTTGAAAACTTTTCCAAAGTCGTAAGCCAACTGTATATAATCCATTTTCAGGAACGAAGCGTCTTGAACGTAATAATCCGAGAGCAACTGGCGGTCGTAGAAATTGGTATTCAAGCCGTCAACCACGTTGTTCATCAGGAAACTGTTGGGGTTCAGTGTTTGCGAGAAGTTGCCCATGTCGGAATTTACGTTGTTGTAAACATAGTTTCCGATGCTCGCCCTCAACGCCGTAGAAGCGGTAAAACGCTTGTAGGTAAACGATGTATTGAAGCCCATATACCAGTCGGGAGCCGGTTTGTGGTAGAGATACAAATCCTGGTCGTTTATCACGCCGTCGCCGTTGATGTCTTCGTAAATACCTTCGAGCGGTTTTCCGTTTTCGTCGTAAACTTGCCGGTAAACATAGAAAGTATTGGGAGCATAGCCGACCTTGTGAATTTGAATCGTGTTGCCCGTTCCGCCGGAAATTCCGCCTACCATAGCGCCTTTATAATCCGATTCGGGACCGTCGTTCAGCGACAGTTTTTCGATTTCGGTGTGGTTGTAGGTGAGGTTGAATCCGACTTCCCACTGAATGTCTTTCGTGTTTATTGCAACAACGCCGAGATTGGTTTCAACACCCCAGTTGTCCATCGAGCCGATGTTTTTGACGATGTAAGGCGTGAAGTTGCTGCCTGCGGGAAGCGGCACTTCGTTAAGCAGGTCGATGGTGTGTTTTTGGTAATAATCAACGCTTCCGTAAATGCGGTTATTCACAAAACCCCAGTCTAAACCGATGTTTTTGGTGGTAGTCTGTTCCCATTTGCGACTCGCGTCGTATCCGCTCGGACGCCATCCCTGATAATACGAGTTTCCGAACTGCACCTGCGCATTGGCGTCGCTGTATTCATAAACGGGCAGCCAGCCGAAATCGCTGTTCAAGTCCTGCTGACCGGTAATACCCCAACCAAGTCGGAGTTTCAGGTTCGAGAGTGCATCAATATTTTTGAAAATGCCTTCTTCGCTCAAACGCCAAGCGAGCGCCACAGAGGGGAAAGTACCCCAGCGGTTTTCGGGGCTGAACCGCGAAGAACCGTCGCGGCGGACAGTAGCCGTCAACAGATATTTTTCCATGAGGTTGTAGTTCAAACGTCCGTAGAACGAAATCAGGCGGTTGTGTGGCGGAACAGTGTTTCCTGCCTGTTTTGCAACCGTCGTGTTGTCGTAATAATATTCGTCGAACGCTTTGTCTTTTGTTTGCCAGTCCTGCCAGGTATAACCGCCCATCAGTTCGATGCGGTTTGCCGAGTTAATCTGTTTTGCGTAAGCCAAATAAAATTCCAAAAGCAAGTTCTGTTTTTTCTGGTCGAACTGCGTTCTGCGACCGTTGGGATATTCGGCGGGCGACCAGGGTTGCGTAACCGTTGTTCCGGAACCGTGCGAAACGTCGTAACCCAGATTCAGGTTAGCGCGTAAGTCGGGCAAAAAGTGGAATTTATAATCCAACTGAACGTTTCCGAGGCTGCGCAATACGTCGGCTTCGTCGTCTTTGGCGTAAAGCAGCGATACCGGATTTCTGGTAGCCAGCGAGTTTAACGCTCCCGAAAACAGCCATTGCCAATATCCGTTATAACTGTCGAAGCCATCGGCAGTTACCGGTTTTGTCGGGTCCATGCGCAAGGCTGCTCCGATAGCATCGCTGTTGCCGAAGCGGGAGTGCGAATTTGTGCCTTTAAAGTTCACATTCACAGTCAGATGTTTATCCAAAAACGTCGGCGAGAGGTTTACTGCAAGCGTTCCGCGCTTCATATTGTCGGTGTCGAGAATACCGTCCTGACTCATAAAACCTGCCGAAACGCGGTAAGGAAGAAATCCCGCCGCGCCGCTCAAACTGATGTTGTTGTCGGTAGTAAAGGCATTGCGGAAAATTTCTTTTTGCCAGTCGGTATTTGCCGTTCCAAGCAAATTGATATAGTCGTTTGCACGGTCGCCTTCGTAGCGCTGTTGTGCCTGAGCGGTAACAATGTCGCGGAACTGGTCGCCCGTGAGGACTTCTACGCGGCGGGCGATAGTTGCGATAGAATTTTGCGTCGAGAAATCGACGTTTACTTTTTTGCCGTCTTTTCCTGCCGCGCCTTTCTTGGTGGTGATGATGATGACGCCGTTCGATGCGCGGGAGCCGTAGATTGCGGTTGCGGATGCGTCTTTCAGGACGTTCATTGATTCGATGTCATTCGGATTGATGGTTGAAAGCGGGTTCGACATACCCGAAATGCTGCCGTTATCGACAGGCACTCCGTCGATGACGACGAGCGGGTCGTTGCTTGCGTTCAGCGAAGCGCCACCGCGGATGCGGATTTGATTTCCGCCGCCTGCGCGACCTCCGTTCGATGTAATTTGAACGCCGGCAACCTTACCCGTAATCAGGGAAGCGGGGTTGCTGACCATACCTTTCTGAAAATCTTTGCTGTCGATTGCGGTAATCGAGCCGGTCAAATCGCTTTTCTTCATCGTTCCATAGCCAATTACAACTACTTCGCTCAACTGCTGCAAATCCTCTTTGAGCAAAATGTCGAAATTGGTCTGGTTGCCTACCGGAATTTCTTGCGAGATGTATCCAAGGTAGGAAATCTGCAAAATAGCATTATCGGCTACTTGAAGTTCAAAAGCGCCGTCAAGGTCGGTCGATGTGCCGCGCGTAGTGCCTTTTTCCACCACCGAAGCGCCAATAACCGCTTCGCCGAGGTCGTCAACTACCTTTCCCGTAACTTTTTTCAGATTTTGAGCCGATAGATTTAAACTGAACAACAGACAGGCAAACAGGATGCAAGTCCGCTGCATTGCTTCTAAAAGCCGGTTTTTTCTCTTTTTCATACTACGTAAATTTTGTTTTTTTTTGAATATGTTTGTGTTAAAATTGCTTCATGGTTTCATTTTATCATCAAAAAAAACATGGTATCATCCAGATACAGTATTTTCGTGTTTCCCTTTGCAAATATAATAACATATTTTGAAAAAAACAGCACAATATTTTCATTTTCTAAACAAATATTAATGTTAAATACTTATATATCAACAAAATAAAGCATTATTTTTTATTCAAAAATCTAAATTAAAATAATTTAAAAATTTGGATGAAAACGCCGTTTTTATAAATAAAATCATTACTTTTGCAGCCCATAAACAGTACAGAATGGCAAATTCGGGCATAAAAAATCTCACAGAAGGCCGCATTTTCAGGCAGTTAGCAGGGCAGGCTGTGCCGGTAATGGCGACCGGATTCATCCAAATGGCTTATACTCTGACCGATATGGGATGGCTCGGCCACCTCGGAAGCCGCGAAATGGCGGCTGTGGGCGCAATGGGAATCATCCTCTGGTTTGTCGATTCACTTGCGTTGCTGCCGAAAATGGGCGCCGAAATTGGCGTTGCCCAGTCGATAGGCCTCCGCGATGTGGAAAGGGCAAAACAGGTCGCCTCGCATACCGTGTCAATCGGGCTGCTGATGGGCGTTGCAACGACTATTATGTTACTCGTTTTTGCTCGTCCGGTAATTTCGCTTTTCAACCTCGAAACGGAACTGAACATTATGGCTTCCGAATACCTGAAAATCTGCTGCCTGTCGCTACCTGCAATGTTCCTGATATTCACGTTTTCCGGCATTTACAACGGCACCGGAAACACCTCGACTCCATTCTATTTTATGACCATAGGGCTGGTTTGCAATATGGTTTTAGACCCGCTGTTTATTTTCGGCTTCGGCCTCCACACACGCGGGGCGGCCATTGCTACGGTTATTTCGCAACTGCTTGTTGTTGCTCTTTTTATCATAAAAATCAAGAAAAAAGACGGTATTTTGGAGCGTTTTCCGTTTTTTGTCCGTCTTCGGCGCAACTATACCGAGGCCATTATCCGCCTTGGATTGCCCGTAGCCGCGATGAATTGCCTGTTTTCGCTGATAAATTTTTATATGGCGCGAATCGCCTCGATTTGCGGCGGACATCTGGGCGTGATGAGCCAGACCACCGGCAGCCAGATTGAGGGCATTACGTGGAATTCGGCGTCGGGATTTTCTACCGCCCTCGGCACTTTTTCGGCGCAAAATCACGCGGCAGGCAAAAACGAACGCGCCGTAAAGGCATATAAATATACCTTAATCCTGCTTTTGACGCTGGGTTTTGCGGTTTCCTGCGCGTTTCTTTTTGCAGGAAAGCCGGTTTTCAGCCTATTTGTCGTGGAAGAAAAAGCGCAGTTGGCCGGGGCTGATTATCTGTTTTATATGGGATTCAGCCAGATGTTTATGATGCTCGAAATAGGTACTGCCGGCATCTGGAACGGCTTTGGACGCACTTCGCCCCCGGCTGTGGTCAGCATTGCTTTCAACCTGCTGCGGATTCCGCTCGCCCTGTGGCTCACGCAGCATTACGGCATCGATGGAGTGTGGCTTGCCATCGTTATTTCGTCGGTTTTTAAAGGCACAGTCAGCGCCGTTTGGTGGCAGGTTGTTTGGCGGAAGAAATATAAGGCGTCTGCATAAAAATATAGTTAGCGCAAAATTAAAATGCAAACAAATTGTCCATTTTAACTTCGCTTTGTATGTTGTTGCGCTCTCCGTAACCGGCCAACAATTCCGGCTCAATCTTTCAAAAAACCGTATTCATAAACCTTCGGCTCGATTTTCGCGGCCAAAGTTCGCAGAGCGTCGCGCAGGTTTTCGATTAATTTGTTGTATTTTTCGTCAGTCGAATTGTTGTTCATTTTGCCGGCATCGTTTCTGCCCTGAAAATACTCGCGAATGTCGTATAATGAGGCGTTTACGTTGTATTCTAAACTTTCCAAGTTTTTGAAACTTGGAAAGTTTGGTTGTGCGTGATAATACCGCCAAAGTTCCCGTCCTGCGTCGAAAACAGCCTGCGCTTCGGCAGAAAATTCGCGTTTTTTGCCTTCTTCCCAGTTCAATCCGCTGCCTTCTTCAATCTGCGAAAACAAGTCTGTATAAGCGTTATGGACTTTTTTGCCGCTCAAAAAACTGATTATGATATGGCTTTTGTATGCGGTTCGGGCGTTAACTTCTTCTTCCTTAAACGGTATCCAGTGATTTACGCCGTATTTTGAAGATATGTTGTTGTTAAACAGCGTGTAAGCCAGACAATCGTTGTGAAATTCGTCGTCTTTTTCCCATTTTTTATTCGGGAACAGGAACTGGTCGCGATCGTTAAGCCACGTGGCCGGGATTACTTTGCGGACGGCGAAACAGACGCTTGCGTGAATAAGATTTTCCAAATTTATGTAAATTCCGCGGGGAACGGCAACTTGTTCTTTGGCGTTTGTAATAAAAATACCGTCTTGGGCTTGAAAATCATTTCGTGTAACTCCTTCAAGCCAACCCATATAAAAGTCATTTTTATTTTTAAAAGTATTTACCCACTTGCTGAAATATTTGTCTGCCGCAAAAGAGTAAAAACCGTGTTTGCCCGCTTTTTTGAAATTTTCGTCAAAAATGTCTGCTTTAATGGATTTGAAAACGACTTTCTTTTTCGTGTCCCAGATTTTGAAACCAATGGGAAATTTTCCTGTAACATTGTCAAACGACCAGGCCGGAACTATGAACGCTTTTTCGAGTTTTGCCTGAAAATTTTCCCTAAATGTCTGAAAATGAGCGCCTGTCAATGTTTTCATCTTGGAAAACTCGGCTATGACGCAATCAGGAATTTCATTATAAATTCTAATCAAAAATTGAGCAAACAATTCGCGATTTGCGCCGGAAAGTTGAGAATGATATTTATCGTGAATTTTTGATAAATTCACGCCTGTCTTTTTCCCCGCAATTTCCGCATACGGCGGATTAATATAAACAATCAGCCTTTTGCGCAATTTAGGATTGTTGATGATTTCCCGCAGTTCTTCGGGCAGTTTATCGAAACTGTCATTCAGGAAATCGAACTGGAAAACGTGGTCTTCGAGCAGGTTTGCGCCGTTTTCTATGCGCTGTTTCATAACATCGACGTCGGCCTTGTCGAGCGTCGAAGCCCAGATTTTATATTTGTTTGTCAGTCCGGCAAGTAGGTTGCCCGTTCCGGCGCAGCAATCCCAGACAAAATACTCGTCTTGCCAGTTCTCGCCAAAAGTTTTTGCCAAATATTCCTGCGATTTTTCCACCCAGATTCGCGGCGTATAAAAACTGCCCTTGCGCTCGCGAATGTCCTGCGGTACAAGCAAATCCTGTCGGTCAATTATGTAATCCCAATATTCTTCGAGCGGAGGCCGCTCATATTTCGCCCAAAACAGGTTGTGCGCTTTCTGCTTGTCGGTAAACTGTATCGTGCTTGCCGAAAACAGTTCATCATCATCGAAGCGACGGTCGGCAACGTAATGATTTGATTTCAGCAGAACAAAAAGTTTTTCCTGAATCGATTCGTTGTCGTGCGAAAGCAGGTCGGCCAAATAAAAATGGCCGCTAATCAGTCCGCGTTTTTTGACTTTATCCCAATTTACGCCGATTGTCGGCATCACGCTTTCCGTCCAGCGTTGATAAACGTTTATGAAATTGTTTTTATCAATACGGATTTTTGAAGTTTCGGTTTTTCCGGCAACAAAATTATTGTGGATAAAACGTTTTAATTCAGCCTCGTCATGCTCAAAATAAAACAGGTAAGTTTCAAAAGGAACGTCGTTTTCAAGAATCTGTTTTATTTTTCCGTAAACCTGCTGAAATTCTTTTGTTTCGTGGTTCGAGGGCGCAACATTCCAGTTAAAATCGTTCTGATAGAAGATTTCCTGAATTTCACTGAACGGCACAAACGCGATTTTTTCGCTGTCGTAGCAGCCCAAAAACGCCGGAGGCAGGATTTCGTCGAAAGTACGCGCTTTGCCGATTGTCAGCACAAGTTGAGCGAGCATAAGCGGTATGTCGGTCGGTTTTTGCTTCGCCTCGGCCCACAGCAAATATTCATCCTCTAAATCAACAGCGCCGGACGGACGCCGGACTTTTACGGCAAAGTCGATTTTTCCCAGAATTTTCGTGCAGTCGAAATTCCGGAAAAAATCCTGCGTAACCCGGTTTTTAACCTCTTCTTCGAGAATATTTGCGTACCTCACAATTTATTGTATAATGTTTTCTGGTGCAAAGATAAAAAATAAATTTCAAATATAAGATACCAATAAATAGTATTTTGTAAATAAATTTTCATATATTTGCAGTTCAATTTGAATATTAATATTTTTATAATTAACATTTTTATTATGGATAAGCAAAATTTAACGTTAAATTTAAGCGGGATTCAATTCTCAATGGATTCTGACGCACAGGACAGAATCATAAAAGAGGTTACAAACTCGGTACTTGAACGCTTTGAGAGCAATTTGAGCGAACTGACGAATGAGTTGCGGGAGAAAATTGCATTAATCGGCGAACAGTACAATTCCTTGCTGGCAAATCTTGGAACGCTGCCGACTGCGCCTGCCAAAGAGAAAAAAGTGAAAGTTGAGGCAAAACCCGCCCCTGCGGTAAAAGAAAAAAAATCGAGCGAAAGCGTCGAAGAAAAGTTGAACAAAGACATTCAGGGATTTTCTGCGTACAAAAAATATCCCGATTTTATCGACGAAATGGGCTTCAAATCGCTGCTTGATATGCTTGTTTACCAGGCTACGCATCAAAGTCCGCAGTATTTTCAGGAGCAAACTTTCATAACAGACTTCCTGAACGAAAGCAAACTGAAAGTCTTTGTGAACAAACCGGAAGTAAAAAAACGCCTGAAAACAATATTAAAACAAACGGAAACTCCGAAAAAAGCGAAAAAAGCCGAGGCCGCTCCCCTACCCTCCGACGGCGTAGTTACGAAAAACACGCCTTTTGAAAGCCTCGACGCCTCGAAAATTCTGAAAGGATTTGTACGTAAAAAAGATTTGGAAACAGTGAAAGACGCTGTTATGTATTGCAACGAAGTTAAGTTGAAGGCTCTTCTGAAAGAAGGCGCAGTCAATAAACACTCTATGGATTATCAATTAGTGAAATATTTAAGCGGTCTGGGATTTTCTAATACTCAAATGGAAGCCTTTTTGAAAAAGGTTGACAGCGGCGCGACCGGCGAAACGGAAGAAAAACTTCCCGCAGCGAAGGCCGTAAAAAGCAAAGCATCCGAAGAAGACGCCTATTTGGAAAAGGAAATGAAAAGCAGCAATTTCCACAATCTTACCGAA
The DNA here is from genome assembly GCA_031272085.1 of Dysgonamonadaceae bacterium. Lineage (GTDB taxonomy): Bacteria > Bacteroidota > Bacteroidia > Bacteroidales > Azobacteroidaceae > Azobacteroides. The sequence goes on from JAISUN010000042.1 coordinate 24,883, forward strand.
GAAGAATTTAACACGCTTTATTCCGACGTGAAAGATTATCCGTTTTCGGAATATTTGCAGGAAACTGTTTTCAAAAAATATAAGATTAAATCAATATTTGAACTTTTGTTTTGGGTTTGTGGCATAACGCGCGACTTCCTTGCCTACAAACTCGACGTTGATAAAGCCGCCCTGATACGCTTCGAAAACATTTTGGAAGAACACGGAATAATAGAGCCAATCAGCAAAATGGAGGCTATGAGTTACACTTACAAGTCAAAATATTTCCATTACGTCCGTTTTTACCGCAATAAAATAATCAACCGGCAGTTGAGCCTGATAAGATTCAACAAAAATCTGACCGAAGACGAACAAAATGCGCTTTACACTCCGGTTGAAGAATTGGGCTTTTCGGAAGAAACTCTGGCAATTCTCAAACACAATAAAATTACGACGGCAATCGGCCTGATTTCTTACATCAATTACGGATGCGATACGGCCTACCCCGCTCAATTTACCGACGCCGTTTTAGAAGAAATAGACAAAGTTTTGTACAATAACGACCTCAAAAGCCATAAATTTGTAAGTTATGTCAATGGATTGAGGAGTTATTATTACAAAAGCAGTATGTTTATTCAAAAGCGAAAAGCGGCGAAACAACAACCGCAAACGGAGTAAAATTTAAATTGTTCCACGTGGAACAATCATTTTTATCTTCCAAGTAAAACCAAAAGAACGTTAATATCGTTAGGGGAAACGCCGGGTATTCGCGAAGCCTGCGCAATAGTTTCCGGATTAATCCTTGTCAATTTCTGCTTTGCCTCGGTTGACAAGGATTGTTGTTTTGAATAATCTATTTTACCGCGGATTTTAATATTTTCAAGGCGATGGATTTTATCGGCTATAATTCGCTCGCGGGCGATGTAGCCTTCATATTTAATTTTGATTTCTGCGGCCTCAACAATCTCTGCTTTGCGCGAGGAGGAAATATTGTCGAGGCAAACCTGCAAATCGGGGATAACTTCGCACAAAGAAGCAATATCTAATTGCGGACGCAAAATCAGGTCAAGCAATTTTACGCTGTGCTTCAGGGGACTTGTTCCGGACATTTCAAGGAAAGAATTAATTCTCGACGGCTTGACTGAACAAGAGCGAGCAAATTCTATAATTTCCTCGATTTGCGATTTCTTTTCCACCAGCAAATCGTAACGCTCTTTTGTTGTAAGACCAAGATTATAAGCCTTTTCTGTAAGGCGCATATCCGCATCGTCCTGACGGAGCAATATCCTGTATTCCGCTCTGGAAGTGAACATCCGGTAAGGTTCGTCCACGCCTTTTGTAATTAGGTCGTCAATCAGAACCCCGATATAAGCCTCGTCGCGGCCAAGAATGAACTCGGCTCCGCCATTGGCTTTCAAGTGGGCATTAAGGCCGGCAATCAGTCCCTGGCAGGCCGCTTCTTCGTAACCCGTAGTGCCATTGATTTGTCCGGCAAAAAACAGATTTTTTATTTGTTTTGTTTCTAATGTCGGATTCAACTGCGTCGGCTGAAAAAAATCATATTCTATCGCGTAACCCGGGCGGAAAAGTTTTACGTCCCTCAACGCGGGAATTTTTTTCAGAGCCTCAATCTGAATTTCAAGCGGCATAGACGTCGAAAATCCGTTCAGATAATATTCGGCTGTATTTTCTCCTTCCGGTTCGAGAAACAACTGATGTTTGTCTTTGCCTTCAAAAGTTACGATTTTAGTTTCAATGCTTGGACAGTAGCGCGGTCCGATGCTTTTTATCTGTCCGTTGTAGAGCGGCGAATCGGCAAGGCTGTTTCGCAAAACCGAATGAACTTCCTCGTTTGTGTAAAGCGTCCAGCAGGACAACTGTTTCAGCGGACGGGGTTTGAAATCGAGATAAGAAAATTTGTGAAAATCATTTTCGCCTTTCTGCTCTTCTGTCAGCGAAAAATCTACTGTTCGCGCGTCAATGCGAGGCGGAGTGCCTGTTTTCATCCGCTCGGATTCAAAGCCGAGGGATTTCAGTTGCTCGGTTAATCCAAATGAAGCCGGCTCGGATACTCGGCCGCCCGATATTTGCACTCGCCCGAAATGCAGCAAGCCGTTCAGGAAAGTTCCGGCCGTAAGGATTACCGATTTAGCGTAAATTTCCACTCCCAGCGCGGTTTTCACGCCGATAACGGATTTGTCTTTTATTATCAGTTCGGTAACTGTATCCTGCCAAATTGAGAGGTTTTTGATTCCGTCCAAAGTTTCGCGCCATTTGTCGATAAATTTCATTCTGTCGCTCTGGGCGCGGGGACTCCACATCGCGGGGCCTTTCGAGCGGTTCAGCATACGAAACTGGATGGCTGTGAGGTCGGTTACGATTCCCATTTGTCCGCCAAGCGCATCTATCTCCCTCACTATCTGGCCTTTGGCTATTCCTCCAACAGCCGGATTGCAACTCATTTGCGCAATTTTATTCATATCCTGCGTAATCAGGAGCGTTTTCGACCCCAGATTAGCCGCCGCCGAAGCCGCTTCACATCCGGCGTGGCCGGCGCCTGCTACTATTACTTCGTAATCGAATTTCATCATAAAGTTTTCAGCAATTCCAGGGCGCGGTTTTCAGCCTCGCGCATCTGTTTTTCCTCGTCCGGTTTCTTATCTTCAAGCCCGCAAAGATGCAGGATTCCGTGAATTATCACGCGATGAAGTTCCTCGTCATAGTCCGTCTTATATTTTTCAGAATTTGATTTTACCGTATCCAAAGAAATAAAAATATCGCCTGCAATCAGGTCGCCTTCCGTATAGTCGAAAGTGATGATATCGGTGTAAAAATCGTGGTTAAGATATTGATTATTAATGCGTAATATCTCTTCATCGGAACAAAAAATATACGAAACCTCCCCTACCCTCTTTTGATAATTTTCGGCCGTAAGAGAAATCCACTTTTTTATCGTTTGCCTCGGCAATTTCGGAACTTTAACGCCTTCTGAATTGAATAAAACAGCCATTTTTGATTGAATTAAGACTGCAAAGTTAAAAGAAATATTCCATTTTTCAAAAAAACGAAATATTTTCATAATTAAAAAACAAGGCAATTCATTTAAAAAGAATCGGCACAGATTGCTCTGCGCCGACGCAATTAAGGTCCTGGAAAACAGGTAATCTGGCATCATCAAATAAGTAATAGAATATAAAAAATATTCTGTCTTAAATATACAGCAAAAACCGTGCCAAATCAAAAAAGGAGCAACAATAATTTCATAAACGCTTGAATTTCATTTCATTATAAAACAAAAGAAAAAGAAAATAAAAAATTAAATAATTTAAATTTCCAATCTTGATAAAATATTTCTATCTTTGTGTCCTAATACCATTAAATATAGCACAATGAAAAGAAATCGTTATCAGGGCAATTGGCCCAAAATTGGAATTCGTCCGACTATTGACGGAAGGATGGGCGGCGTGCGCGAATCGCTTGAAAACCAGACGATGAATATGGCAAAAAGCGTAGTTGCGCTCCTCAAAGAAGAGTTGAAATATCCCGACGGCAGCGCGGTTGAGTGCGTTATAGCCGATTCTACAATCGGACGGGTTGCCGAAAGCGCGGCCTGCGCCGAGAAATTCCGCAGGGAAGGCGTAGGAATCACAATTACCGTAACGCCCTGCTGGTGCTACGGCAGCGAAACAATGGATATGGAGCGCGAAACGATAAAAGCGGTCTGGGGATTCAACGGAACCGAGCGTCCGGGAGCGGTTTATTTAGCCGCCGTCCTTGCCGGACACGCTCAAAAAGGCCTTCCGGCATTCGGAATTTACGGACACGACGTTCAGGATGCAAGCAATACCGAAATTCCCGCCGACGTGAGGGAAAAATTGCTTCTTTTCTCGAAAGCGGCTATGGCAGCGGCAATTATGCGCGGAAAATCTTATCTTTCGATAGGCGCCGTTTGTATGGGAATCGCAGGCTCAATCGTTAATCCCGACTTTTTTGAGGATTATCTGGGGATGCGTTGCGAAGGAATCGACGAGGTAGAAATTATCCGCCGAATGACGCTGGGAATTTACGACCGCGAAGAATACGAAAAAGCACTCGCCTGGACAAAAGCGAACTGCAAACAGGGAAAAGACAATATCAACCGCCACGACCTCGTAAAAACGGCGGAAGAAAGCGCAAAAGACTGGGAATTTATCGTGAAAATGACATTAATTGTCCGCGATTTAATGATTGGAAACCCCAAACTGAAAGAAATGGGATTCGGCGAAGAATCGCTCGGCCACAACGCAATAGCAGCCGGTTTTCAGGGTCAGCGCCAATGGACTGATTTCTATCCGAACGGCGATTTTACCGAAGCAATCCTCAACTCGTCGTTCGACTGGAACGGCGTCCGTCCGCCATTTGTACTCGCTACCGAAAACGATTCGCTGAACGGAACGGCAATGCTGTTCGGCAATCTGCTCACAAATACGCCCTCAATTTTCGCCGACGTGCGCACTTATTGGAGTCCAGAAGCCATTGAACGGGTTACGGGCAAAAAACCCGCAGGAATCGCCGCAAACGGGATGATTCACCTGATTAATTCGGGCGCAGCCTCGCTCGACGGAAGCGGCTATCAGAACGACAAAGACGGCAAACCGGTAATGAAGCCGTTCTGGGAAATCAGCGAAGCAGAAGCGCAAGCCTGCCTCGACGCGACAACCTGGATGCCCGCCAACCGCGAATATTTCCGCGGCGGAGGCTATTCGTCGAAATTCCTGACCCGCGGCGGAATGCCCTGCACTATGGTTCGCCTGAATATCGTTAAAAACCTTGGCCCTGTTCTTCAAATCGCCGAAGGCTGGACTGCCGACATCGACCGCGAATCCTTCAAAATACTTGACGACCGCACCGACAAAGGCTGGCCTACAACCTGGTTTGTCCCCCGCCTCGACCCTGCGAAAGACGCATTTAAGGACGTTTATTCGGTAATGAACAACTGGGGCGCAAATCACGGCTCAATCAACTGCGGACATATCGGCGCAGAACTGATTACGCTCGCTTCGATGCTCCGAATTCCCGTCTGTATGCACAATGTGGCCGAAGATAAAATTTACCGGCCGGCCGCATGGAACGCTTTCGGAATGGACAAGGAAGGAGCCGACTACCGCGCCTGTCAGGCTTACGGCCCGCTTTACAAAAAATAACTCATTAAACTGTTGAATATGAAAAACTTAAAAGAAGGCTACCACGAACCGGGGAAAATGGCGACGCGCCGTTTTTGCCAGTTCCTGAAAATTAATCCCGAAACTGTTGAGCAGTACAAGTATTGGCACAGTTCCGAAAATATCTGGCCGGAAATTCCCGAAGGAATCAAGAAAGCCGGAATACTCAATATGGAAATATATCTTATTGAGGACAAGGCTTTTATGATTATCGAAACTCCGCTCGACTTCGACTGGGATGCCGCTTTCGGCAAACTTGCCGGATTCAAGCGGCAGGCCGAATGGGAAGATTTTGTGGCGCAGTTTCAGGAAGCCGCATCCGGCCGCCGTTCCGAAGAAAAATGGCAACTGATGGAAAGAATTTTTTCACTTAACGATTAAACTTATGAACACCGAAAAACCACAAAAATCAATCTTCGCCTCGCCCGGCGGAGGCAGTTACCTGTTCCCTTTCATTCTCGTAACCTCGCTTTTCGCGCTCTGGGGCTTTGCAAACGACATTACCAACCCGATGGTTGCTGCATTCAAGAACGTTTTGCTGATTTCAAATTCCGAAAGCGCCCTGGTGCAGACGGCATTTTACGGCGGATACTGCATAATGGCGATTCCGGCCGCGCTGTTTATCCGAAAATTCAACTACAAAAACGGGATTTTAGCGGGATTGGCGCTTTACGCCATCGGCTGCCTGCTGTTCATTCCCGCCTGCAATGCAATGGCTTTCTGGGCTTTCCTGATTGCCTATTTTGTGATGACCTGCGGACTTTCGTTTCTCGAAACCACATCCAATCCGTATATTCTGGCTCTGGGGCCGGAAGAAAGTTCGACGCGGAGGCTGAATTTTTCGCAGGCATTCAATCCAATAGGTTCGCTGACCGGAATGTTTATCGCGAGCAACGTCATCCTGAAAAAAATCGAGGCCAACGACGCCAATGCGCTTGCCGTTTTGCAAAGCAAAAGCGCAGAAGCCGCAGCCGCGATAGATACCTCGAAACCCTTTGCCGAAGAAGTGCGCCGTTCGCTGCAATCGATTGACGCTTCGGCTCTTATGGAAGTCCGAAAAGCCGACCTCGACTTTATCAGCGGGCCGTATCTCATTCTGGGATTGGTGGTTTTGGCATTTTTAATCCTGTTTTTCGTAACCCGTTTGCCGAAAATCACGCTCGCCGAAGAAAAAACTTATTCGCTCGGCCAAACTGTTAAAATCCTGTTCAAAAACAAACGCTACATCTGGTCGGTTGTTGCGCAGGCTTTCTACGTCGGCGTCCAGATAATGGTTTGGACATTCATCATCCAGTATGCCGACCGCGAAATGGGAATGCCGAAATCCATAGCCCAAAACTACAATATCGTTGCGATGGCCATTTTCGTTACAAGCCGGTTTATCTGTACATTCCTGCTTAAATATTTCAAACCCAGCCGATTACTTGCAACGCTCGCAATTTTTGGAGGCCTGTTTGTCATTGGCGCAATATTTTTGCCTAACGCGCAGTTTGTCAGCGGACATTATTTGGGCGGATACTGGGGCTTGTACTGCCTGATGGCGGTTTCGGCCTGTATGTCGCTGATGTTTCCCACGATTTACGGCATTGCGCTGCAAGGGATGGGCGACGAGGCAAAACTCGCATCGTCGGGGCTGATTCTCGCTATCGGCGGAGGCAGCATTTTGCCCTGGGTTCAGGGAAAACTCATCGACCGCGCCGACTGGTTCGGCCAATCGCTGTCGTCAGTCAGGTTTTCGTTTGTGTTGTCGCTGATTTGCTTTATCGTTATTGCGCTGTTCGCCCGCTGGGTTGGACGGTCAAACAAAAACAGCATCTAAAATACTCAACTAAATAATTAAACACATCATGAAAAAACTTTTTCTCATTTTTACCGCCTTAAACATCCTGTTTGCCGCTTCGGCTCAGGATAAATTCAAATTTGGCGATTGCCCTGCCGAACTGTTGCAAATGACGGTTTACGACAAGGATTCAACCGCGTCGGCAGTCGTTATTTACGAAAATTGCCGCTCGCATTACGAGATAAGTCCAACAACTTCTGATTTTCAGATAGTTACGGATTATGTTGTACGGATGAAAGTTCTGACCAAAGACGGAATTTCGTTTTCCGAATCCTCAATTCCTTTCTATCAGGGAAGTTCCAGAGCCGCGTCGGAAGAGGTAAAAAATTTGACCGGTTTTACTTACAATTTAGAAAATGGAAAAGTTGTAAAAGACAAACTGTCAAAGGATTACATCTTTACTGAAAATGTTTCCGACAACAATAAACGCCTGAAATTTGCGCTTCCTTCGGTCAAGGAAGGTTCGGTTTTCGAGTATAAATATACTTTGGTTTCGCCTTACTATTTTTATCCCCGCGATTTCGTGTTCCAACGCACGATTCCGGTTATTTACAGCGTTTATCAAATCCGTTTCCCCGAATATTTCCGTTTCAACAAGGAAGTGCGCGGATATGAGCCGATTAAGGTTGTTTCAACGCCGGAAAACGAGCATTTTCTCATTGGCGGAAACAGCCTTTCCTGCAATGCCGAAGAAATTACGGCCGAAGTTAACGACCTGCCCGCGCTGAAAGACGAAGAATTTGTCTGGAACTACAACGATTACAAGAGCCAGATTACCTTTGAAATCAGCGGAGTAAATATTACCGGAGTTTATTACAAAGACTTTTCCAATTCTTGGAACAAGGTCGTAACCCGCCTCGCAGAAAACCAGAATTTCGGCAAGCAATTTAATGATAAAGGACTGTTAAAGAACGAATTGCCGGAAGCGCTGAACGGACTTTCAAACTCTAACGACTCAATCCGTGCAATCCTGAATTTGGTACGCTCCAAAATCAAGTGGAACGGCAAGTCGAATATTTCCGTTTCCAATATTTCAAAGGCTATGAAAGAGGGAACCGGTTCGAGCGCAGAGATTAACGCATTGCTGCTTAATGCTTTACGAAACAGCGGATACAATGCTTATCCGGTCGTGATGAGCCTCCGTTCGCGCGGACGAATCCCAATGACGCACCCCGGCGACGACCGGCTGAACTACTTTTTGGTTGTCGCTTACGTGAACGACACGCCTGTTTATCTCGACGGAACTACCGGATACACAGACCTTAACGTTGTTCCGCCCGACTGTCTGGTTGACCGCGCCCTGATAATCTACAATTCGCAATCCTTTGACTGGGTTGACCTTACAGGTATCGGCGGAAATGTTACGCGGGTCAATATCAACGCCCGTTTCAACGAAGACGGCATTTTGACCGGCAATTTTGTTGAAACATACAGCGGCGAACACGCTTTTGCGTTCAAACAGGATTACGACAAGGCCGAAAACGAGGAAAAATATATCGAGAAAAGAGAAACCTCGGACAATGTTGAAATATCGGATTACAAAACCGAAAAGCGCGTTTCTACCGGCAATTTCAATTATCTTGAACAGTACTCGTTTACCCGCCCGGAAGTGCGGCTCGACGCCGATATTGTCAGTTTCAACCCATTGCTTTTCGAGGCTATGCGGACTAATCCTTTCAAGCCCGAAACGCGGAAACTGCCGATAGAATATCCTTTCCCGCAGGAAGACCGGACAAATGTATTAATTGAAATACCGGAAGGTTACGCGGTTGACGAAGTGCCGTCCTCGCAAAAATTTATTTACGACGAAGCCGGAACAATCGCTTTCAGTTACATTATTCAGCAAAGCGGCAACAAGATTCAGATTTCCTGCATCACGAGCCTGAAAAAGTGCCTTTTCGCGACGACCGATTACACGGCTTTGCGCGATTTCTGGTCGAAAGTTTACAATAAACAAAATGAATTGGTTACGCTCAAAAAACTTTGATTTATGATGAAAAATGCTGTCATTTTGCTTTTTTCGTTTTTGTGCGCCGCCGGTTTGAAGGCTCAAAATCCTTTTGCTTTTACTGTTCCCGAAAACTTGAAAGAAGGGGCAAGCGCGGTAATCCGCGACTTGTCTCAGTCTTTCGTTCAGGACGACCTGTATAGCGGCGTTTATAAGGAAAGCCTCACAATCACCGTGCTAAACGCCAAAGGCGACGCTTTCGCAAACTTTATCGTTTCGGAAGATTCTTTTCACGAACTGAAATCCTTTTCGGGCGAGATTTTTAATGTCGTAGGTAAGTCGATAAAGAAAATTTCCAAAAAGGATTTGGGAACTACCGCTTTTTCGTATGACCTCGCAAACGACCGTCAATTAAGGTTTTACAATTTCAGCGCCCCCTCCTACCCTATCACTGTCAGGTACGAATACGAAATGAAATTCAAGAACGGGATTTTGAATTATCCTTCGTTCAGGCCGGTTCCGGGATTCCGCGTTTCGGTAGAAAAATCGAGTTACGAGTTGAAAATTCCCGCCGATTTCGTTCTGCGGGAAAAGGCTGTAAATGGCGAGTTTCCCGTTGAAAATCAAGATGTTGACAAGTACAAATCGCGAAAGTGGACTTTCAACAATTTTGCGGCTTTGACTTATGAACCTTACACTCCCGAAGGCGAAGTCTTCCCTGCCCTGTTTCTTGCGCCCGAAAAATTTTGCGCCGGAACAAACTGCGGCGAACAAACCGACTGGAAGGCTTTCGGACAGTGGATTTACGGCTTGCTCGAGGGACGGAACAGTCTGCCCCAAACAACAATTGATAAAATTCATCAACTGACTGATAATCTGACCGATAAGCGCGAAAAAGTAAAAGCGCTGTACGAGTTTTTGCAAAACTCTACCCACTACGTAAGCATTCAACTCGGCATAGGCGGCTGGCAGCCGATGACTGCGGAAGCCGTTGCCAAAACGGGATTCGGCGATTGCAAAGGGCTTGTAAACTATATGAAATCGCTGCTCGATGCGGTAAATATTCCTTCGCTATATACCGTTATCAGCACCGAAAAGAAGCGGTTTTTCGAGGATTTTCCAAACTTTTTGCAGGCCAACCACGTGATTTTGATGGTTCCGCTGGCAACGGACACTATCTGGCTCGAATGTACAAACCAAAATTTGCCGTTTGACTACATCCACAGCGGAATTGCCGGTCATCAGGCGCTGATAGTCGAGGACAACAATTCGCGGCTTTACACTTTGCCCTCGTATCCGAACAGCGCCAACAGCGAAATCAACAAGGTGGAAATCAGCCTTTCCGGCGACGGAAAAGCCTTATTGACAGTCGATTGCAATTACAAAGGCGACAGATGGGAACCCGCTTTTTCCCGCCTTAACGGAGCCGATGCAAAGGAAGAAAACGAGTTTTTGGTTCGTCTGATAAAAGCCCCAAAACCGCAGATTAGCAATTTCAACAAGGAACTGAAAGTTGCCGGAAAACCGGAGTTAAATATCTCATTTACTGCCGATTGCGAAAATTTTGCTTCCAAAACCGGAACGCGGCTGTTTATCCCCGTAAATCCGATTTACACTTCCGTAAAAGGTTATTTTTCAGGCAATAACCGCATTTACGACATTGATTTGGAAAGCGGACTTTATGAAACAGATTCAATCGTTCTGCATATTCCGGAAGGCTATTCGCTTGAAAATGCGCCAAAACCGGCTGATTTACAGTCAGATTACGGCTCTTTCCATACCGAAGTCAGAGAAGAAAACGGAAAACTGATTTATGTTCAGAAACTCGAACTGCTGCCCGGCCGCTTTCCGGCATCGGAATTTCAGCAAATAAAGGATTTTTATGCGAAAATCGAAAATTTGCAGACTGCTAAGGTTGTTTTGAAGAAAAATTAAATTTTATAACAAATTAATAATTAGAGTTTTATGAAACAAATAACAAAAAAATCCATTCTCGGCCTCGCAGTATTTATTCTGTATATAGTACTTTCTCTTTTGATAATTGATACTTCATTTGTCCAGCACTTGCTCGAAAAACACGGTTTTCTGGTTTTTATTGCTTGGTGGGCGGTTTTCATCGGATTGGTATTTTGGGTGGATAAACTGATTAAAAAAGAGCAACCGGAAAGGAACGTCAGCCGTAAACAAACAGTTGCATTTTATTGTTCAATCATAGTAATGGTAATCTTACTTGGTGTGATTGAAAAAGTCTTTCTCAAAGATTTTGTTATCGGCAAAAGCAGGCTTGTCCTTTTGTACGAACTGCCGTTCATTATCCTCTGGAGTCTTGCAACCGGCCTGATAATAAGGAAATTTTTCCCGAATAAAAACAAACAAATAAACAAAACATTATGAACAAAGTATTAATAATCACATTAGCGTCAATCATTTTCGCAGGAAATATTTCGGCGCAGTCCGGCAGCGACAAAGCAAAACTGTCGGACTTGTACCGGAAATATGGGGTTGTATCAAACCCAAATAATTCT
>JAISUN010000088.1 GCA_031272085.1 Dysgonamonadaceae bacterium
TCAATATTTCCGGCGCAGCAAAACTAATTGCAGTCGATAACGGCAACCATATTTCCGACGAATTGCCGACCGGCAGCAGCATTAGCCTGCATAACGGCTTTGCAATGGCAATCCTTCGCTCGACTCAAACGCCCGGAACGGTAAAAATCCGTGCAAGCGCTCCCGGACTGAAAGCGGCTGAAAAAACGATTAATGTAGAATCATTCACATTTTAAATTATACCATTTATGAAAAAGACAAACTTTTTATTTTTTATTGTTTCTCTGTTAGTTAGCGGCGGATTGTATGCTCAACCCGCCCGCTCGTATGTCAAAGTGGACGGCGAAACCTACTCTAATTAAATTGTTTATGAAATCGAAAGCCCTGTTTTTCAGTGTATTGTCATTGATTATGCTGCAATCTTTCCTGTCGGCAAACGACCGGATAACCGTCTATACCATCGGCGATTCTACGATGGCGGATAAGGATACTGTTGATAATCCCGAAAGGGGATGGGCAATGGCTTTGCCCTTGTTTTTCGACGCCGGAAAAGTAAAAATAGATAATCATGCGAAAAACGGACGAAGCACCAAGAGTTTTATCGACGAAAAGCGCTGGGAAACTGTTGTAAACAGTCTAAAAAGCGGTGATTACGTGTTTATCCAGTTTGGCCACAACGATGAAAAACAAGATAATCCGTCTGTTTATGCCGCTCCCCATGGCGCATACAAAGATAACCTGACCCGCTTTGTAGAAGAAACTCGCGCCAAAGGAGCCAATCCGGTACTGATGACACCTATTGTCCGCCGGAAATTCAATGATAAAGGCGTTCTGACCGACACTCACGGCGAATATCCCGATGTGGTGCGCCAATTAGCGGTTGAACTGAACGTTCCGCTGATTGACATGGAAAAGAAAAGCCGCCGCGTCATCCAACAACTCGGCGACGAGGCTTCCAAAAAACTGTTTGTATGGTTTGACGCCGGCGTTTACCGCAAGTTTCCGAAAGGAAAACAGGACGATACGCACCTGAATGAACGCGGAGCGCAAGCCATCGCCAAGTTAGCCGTCGAAGGTGTCGAAAAATTGAACCTGCCGCTTGCCTCCCTGCTGAAACCGGTTCATGTGTTTATGGACGAGGCCATGAAACGCATCGCCGAGGAAGACCCCAACGCTTATCTGATTGACATGGCCGAAGGCGAATTGCAAGGCGACCGCACTCATTTCAACGAAAAAGCGGCGGAAGAGTTGGGGCGAAAAATGTATGAGCAAATTAAAAATATTGTTCCGGCAGGAGGGATAAGCCAATCACAGGCCGCGCTGCCGCCGGTGTTCGGCGCTGAATACGCAGAAACCGCGCAAAAAGACGAATTGACGCGGGTTTTCATTTCGCCTGTCCGCATTATTTGGAAGAGCGGCGATGTCGTGAATGAAGACGTTTTGCTTAAAAAAGGAGGCAGTCAGGCGGCAATGGGCGCGAAAAATACCTGCGCGATAAAATCGGGAATTGGCGATACTGCCTCAATTTTGCTCGATTACGGAAAAGAAATCCACGGCGGTCTGCAACTTGTGATGGGAAGTTCTTCGCGGCGCGAACCATCGTTGGTGAGGATTCGTTTCGGCGAATCGGTTGGCGAGGCTAACAGCACAACGCTTAATTCGGAGTGGAAAGTCGGCTTTTCGACCGACGACCATGCCAAGCGCGATATAGTTATGGAAATTCCACGCGACGGACTTATCGAAATCGGAAATACCGGCTTTCGTTTCGTCCGCATCGACCTTTTGCAGTCCAATACCACAATTCGGCTTCGCGAAGCCCGTGCTGTTCTGCGTTTTCGCGATATTCCCTATCTTGGCTCCTTCCGAAGCAGCGATGAAAGACTTGATAAAATTTGGCTCACAGGCGCATACACGGTTCATTTGAATATGCAGGAATATCTTTGGGACGGCATCAAGCGCGACCGCCTTGTGTGGCTCGGCGATATGCACCCCGAAGTCGCAACTATCATCCGCGTTTTCGGCGCTAACGAGGTTATCCCGAAAAGTTTGGATTACGCCTGCGAACAATATCCTTTGCCTGCGTGGATGAACGGAATGAGCGCATATTCGCTCTGGTATCTGATTATTCACTACGAATGGTATATGCACAGCGGCGATTTGGATTTTCTGAAAAAACACCGCGATTATATCCTCGGTTTGATTGCGCAAATTGATGGAAAGGTTGATGAAAAAGGCGTTGAAACGCTGGCTCCATCGAGGTTTTTAGACTGGCCCTCTTCGCCCAATCAGGCGGGAGTTGAAGCCGGATACCGCGCATTGATTGTCTGGGCGATGCACGACGCCGAAAAACTCTGCAAAATCCTTGATGAACCCGATTTTGCCGTGAAAGCCGCTCATTGCGCCGAAAAAATGAATAAGCACATCGCGCCTCACAACAACCTGAAACAGGCCGCCGCTCTTATGGCGATTGCCGACATTCTCGATGCGCAAAAAGCTTGTAATGAGGTGATTTCAGTTGGCGGCGCACAAGGTTTTTCCACTTTTTACGGCTATTATATGTTGCAGGCACAGGCAAAAGCGGGACAATATCAAAATGCGCTCGATATTATCCGTCAATATTGGGGCGGGATGTTGGATATGGGAGCAACGACTTTTTGGGAAGATTTCGACCTCAAATGGACTGAAAATGCCGCTCGTTTGGATGAAATCACGCCTGCCGGAAAACAAGATATTCACGGCGATTTCGGCGCATATTGCTACCCCGGATTCCGCCACAGTCTTTGCCATGGCTGGTCGTCGGGGCCGACGGCTTGGCTTACCGAATACGTTTTGGGAATAAAAGCAGTTGATGCCGGTTGCCGCACAGTGAAAATTGAACCGCACCTTGCTGATTTACAGTGGGTTGAAGGCTCATTTCCCACGCCTTACGGAATTATAAAAGTTCGGCATACAAAAGACAAAAACGGCAAAACAGTTTCTGAAATAAGCGCTCCAAAAGAAGTTAAAATAATAAAAAATTAAAAAAATATGTCATCAAAAATCAAAATAATCACAGCATTAATAATTCTCAATTTTCAACTTTCAATTCTCAATTCGCACGCCGCGACCTACTACATCGCCCCCGATGGCAACGATGCGAACAGCGGCTCAATAGAATCGCCGTTTGCCACATTAAATAAGGCGCAATCGCTTGTGGCAGCGGGCGATACCGTTTATTTTCGCGGCGGAACATATCAAATTTCCGTTTCGCAGGTAATGGAATACAACAGCATTTTTGCCCGCGTTTTCAAGATGAGCAAAAGCGGAACTTCCTCAAAACCAATCTGTTACTTCGGATACCCGAATGAACGTCCCGTTTTTGATATGTCGGCTGTCAATCCCGCCGGTTATCGCGTGTATGTTTTTTATGTGAGCGGTAATTATCTGCGTTTCAAGAATTTTGAGGTTATCGGTACGATGGTCAATATTACCGACCACACGCAGTCGGAGTGTTTTCACAACGAAGGCAGCAACAATGTTTACGAAAATCTGGCGATGCACGACGGAATGGCTATCGGTTTTTACCTGACCAAAGGCAGCAACAATTTGGTGCTGAACTGCGACGCCTACAACAATTACGACAGCGTTTCGGAAAACGGCGCAGGCGACAATGTTGACGGATTCGGCGGACACGCAAACAGCGAAAGTTACACAGGCAACGTGTTTCGCGGCTGCCGTGCGTGGTACAACTCCGACGACGGCTTCGATTTGATAAACAACAAAGCCGCTTACGTGATAGAGAATTGCTGGGCGTTGAAAAACGGTTATTCGTCCGACGACAAGAGTCGTGGCAATGGAGCGGGTTTCAAGTCGGGCGGCTACGGAATGAGCGAATCGCCAAGCGTACCGACAACAATTCCGAGAAACGTAATCCGGTTTTGCCTTGCAGTGGACAACAAAGCGCAGGGTTTTTACGCCAATCATCACCTTGGCGGACTTGATTTTTACAACAATACGGCTTACCGCAACTCTGCGAATTTCAATATGGTAAACCGTCAAATCAGCCCGCTCACACCCGCGACCGACGTCGGCGGTTATGGCCACAATATCAAAAACAATGTTTCTTACTTGCCGCGTTCTTCGAGCAGCCACTGCATAAATATCAACACATCCGAAAGTACGGTGCAGAACAACACTTGGCAAATGTCGTCGCTCTCATCGTCTGATTTTGTGAGCGTTGCCGATTATTTTGCGCAGATGACCTCGCCACGCAATCCCGACGGCTCATTGCCCGATATTGATTTGCTAAAACCCTCTGCAACAGGATGTTTGATAGATAAAGGACAGGACGTCGGTTTTCCATACGACGGCGACGCACCCGACCTCGGCTATCGCGAATATTATGCTCCTACTGCTGTGGAAAACATTGTGTTTGACAGAGATAAGCCCGTAAAATCGGTTGAATATTACAATATTGCCGGACAAAAAACTGTTTCGGAAGCGAAAGGCCTTGTCATTGTCCGCACTGTCTATTGCGATAATTCAACGCATTGCGAGAAAAAAATCATAATAAAATAATATGAAATGTAAACTCTTGATTTTCATAGCCTTACTAAACTTTCCAAGTTTCATAAACTTGGAAAGTTTGTACGCGCAAAATATCGTTTGGTTCGACGGCAAAACGCCAATTACCTATTCTATCGACCTTCACCCCCTCTCCGGTACGGAGAGGGGGCAGGGGGGTGAGGTAATAAATTCCGCCCTCGAAATGTGGAAAGACGATATGCGGCAGGTAAAGGGCAAAATCCCGCAGCAAACATCGGCAAAAAAGGCGAAAATCCGTATTATTCAGACAGATACGATAGAAAAAAAAGAGGCGTTTCATATTTTTGTCGAGAAAAATCAGATTTTTGTTGTCGGCTCCGACGCTCGCGGAACGGCTTATGGCATTCTCGAACT
>JAISUN010000002.1 GCA_031272085.1 Dysgonamonadaceae bacterium
CGGGATACTTATCCCAAAACTGACAGGCAACGAGTTGAGAACAAAATGGAACACTCCCGGCACCTATCCAAAAGGAATAGACATCAACAAATCGGAAGGCATACTGGTTTATGTAACAGCAGCCTGCTCGCCTGCGGCAACGACCGGCGAAGCATTTGAGTTTGTTACCGCCCCGGGATTTTACTATTTCTCGTTAGACGGCAATGCTTGGAAACCGCTCGTCAGCGGCGGTGAAACGCACGAAGCCTCGCCTTATACAGAACCATGGAATGTGGCAGGTACGACAAACCCCGCAACAAGCAACACCCAAAACATCTATCAGACAGGAAGCGTTGGCATCGGCACCAGCCGTCCGGCGGCATCGCTCGACGTGGCGGCAACAGCAACCGACACAGCGGGAATTATTGCGCCCCGCTACACTTTAACTGAACTTAACGCCCGCCAGTCGTTCTACACCCCGCGTCAGGAAGGCGCCCTGGTTTACATTACCGACGGCTCCGGCACGGTTGTACCCGGCTATTCCGACCAGATTTCCTGCAAAGGTTATGTTTACTGGAACGGCAGCCACTGGATAAGCCAGTGCGGAACGCCCGCAATCTGGATGAATCCCTCGTCAGGCGGACAACCAAAACCTTTTACTTTTTACGAAACAGGGACTGAAACTGTCGCTCCGCTCACTTTTTCGGTAACAACCAACGGCGCTACGCCGACTTATCAGTGGTATAAAATTACCGGAAACAATGTACACGTGCGCATTTCCCAGAAATGTACTGCAAGCGACGGCGCCGGTTACAACACAAATACCTTTACGCCCAACGTGCTGAAAGGCACAACCCTGAACGCCGCCAACAACGGTTTCTACAAATACTTTTGCGTAGCAAAAACCACAGATTTGCCGGGCGACAGCACAGTATCGGATATGGCCGAAATAGCCGTAGGTTGCGGAGCCAAAAACTTGCAGGGCGAGTGGCTCTCATTTCTATGCTTTAACCTTGGCGCACGCACATTAACTATTGCCGACCAGATTAATTATCCGATTACATTCTCGCAAGCCAATGAAAGCGATGGACGCCACTATTATGTAACCAACGAGGAATACCTTTACGGCGACCTCTACCAGTGGGGACGCATTGGCGATGGGCACCAATTCCGGGTCGGCAATCCCGGCACGTTTGACGCGCCCTCCAATCAAGCGGCATACGGTACGCTATCAACTGCTGCCTTTGAAAGCGGCAACCTGATTGGCACATCACAACGTTATCCTGATAGCCAGATTAAGCGCGATTCCACAAAATGGTACGGTAAATTTATTACCGGCGCACCTGATAACAACTGGGCATACTCACTTGCAACTTCTACCAAAGACCAACTCTGGCGTACCGGGCGTTACGTAGCCAATGACCCCTGCACAAAGATAAAACAAACATACACAGGCACAGACCCTTTCACACCCGCTAATGTTGGCACAGTCGGCGCACAAACCAACGACTGGTTCTCGTGGTACCCTGCACAGGACGATTCCAACGCGGCCGGCGGAGGCACCGGCAATACAGGCTGGAAACTTCCCGCGCAGGACGATTGGGCAAATCTTTACCGTGGCGGTACAACCGACGGCGTTCCCGCCAATGCCCTGTCCAACACATGGGTTTCGAACAGTACTAACGGACGCGGTCATGAGGTTCGTCCCGACGGCGTAACTACTACACTGTTTTTACCGTCGAACGGCTACCGGAACGCCGGTTTTGGGTTGTTGTACTACCAGGGAGCGCGCGGTAGTTATTGGTCGAGTACATTTGCAGGTACTGCTGCTTACAGTCTGCAATTCGGCATCAATAGTGTGACCCCTGCTGCCAGCGCCTCCCGGTCTTACGGCTTCGCTGTGCGCTGTACTAAGAGTTTGTAGGGTATTAGGCCTCCAATTTATTTAAACTTTCCAAGTCTTTGAGACTTGGAAAGTTTTTAGGAAAGCGTTCTTTGAAATATTGGATTTTACCGGAAAAAAGTCAGTAAAATTTTATTTTCACAAAAAATTTTGCTGTTTTGAAAAAATACTGTAATTTTGTAATCATAAAACGTAAACAAAATGAATCTAATAATGTTAGAGTCAAATTCAGCGCAAGATATTAATCTGATTGCAAACATTGCAAGAAAGATGAAAATTAATGTTTTGCCTGTTTCTGAATCAGAATGTGAAGATATTGAAGATTTGCATTTGCTTTCACGGATGAAAGTTGCTCGCTTGGAGGGTCTGGCAAACAGGGAAGAAACATTGTCAAAACTCGGAATAGAAGTTTGATTATGGAAGTCCAGTTTACCAAGACATTTTCTAAACAGATTGACGACATTCGGAATGTAAGTCTTGTTTCAAAAATTGCATCTGTGGTAGAAACAGTTATGCGTGCCGAGAATTTGTCGAGCATAGCCAACTTGAAAAAACTTAAAGGTGACGATTCTGCCTATCGAATACGGATAGGAAATTACAGGATAGGGCTGTTTATAGAAAAAGGGGAGGCCACCTTTGCCTATTTTTCTCACAGGAAAGATATCTACAACAAATTTCCATAAATAATTATAATGAATTTTCATTATTTTTACCGGTAAAATCCAATAATAAATAGATTTTATCGGATTTTTTATTTTAAAAATCGGCTTAAATCTTTGAAGTTTAAAAAAACTTGAAAAAAAGAGAAGAAAAAAAACAAAAACAACAACAAAAAATGAAACGAACAATATTTTTGGCGACAATAACCGCGCTCATCCTCTTGGGCGCGGCCTCCGGCGCAAAGGCGCAGGTAACAATAGGCGAAAACACAGCGCCGACTGTTACCCTCGATGTCAAGGGAAAACACGCAGAAGCGGCAAGGCCCGACGGGATACTTATCCCCAAACTGACAGGAAACCAGTTGAAAGCAAAATGGGACGCAAGCGCCTATCCGGGCGGCGTGGACATCAACAAAACGGAAGGCGTACTGGTTTACATAACAGCAGCCTGCTCGCCGGTGGCGGCAAGCGGCACAGGGTTTGAGTATATTACCGCTCCGGGATTTTACTATTTCTCGTTAGACGGCAACGCTTGGAAACCGCTCGTCAGCGGCGGCGAAACGCACGAGGCCGCGCCTTATGTAGAGCCTTGGAATGTGGCAGGTACGACAAACCCCGCAACAAGCAACACCCAAAACATCTATCAGACAGGCAGCGTAGGCATCGGCGCCAACCGCCCCGCCGCGTCGCTTGACGTGTCGGCAACGGCAACCGACACTGCCGGAATCACTGCCCCCCGCTACACTTTGACGGAACTCAATGCGCGGCAGTCGTACTACACAGCCCGACAGGAAGGCGCTTTGGTTTACATTACCGACGGTTCCGGCTCGGTTATTCCCGGCTACTCCGACCAGATTTCCTGCAAAGGTTATGTTTACTGGAACGGCAACCACTGGATAAGCCAGTGCGGAACGCCCACAATATGGATGAATCCATCGCCGGGCGGACAACCCAAGCCGTTCACTTTCTACGAAACAGGCGTCGAAACCGTTCAGCCGCTGACATTTTCCGTATCTACAAATGGCGTTACGCCTACTTATCAGTGGTATAAAGTTACCGGCAGCAACGTACACGTGCGCATTTCAGAGCCTTGTACATCATCGGACGGCACAGGTTACAATACCAATGCATTTACGCCTAATGTGCTGAAAGGCACAACCCTGAACGCCGCCAACAACGGTTTTTACAAATACTTTTGCGTAGCAAAAACCACAGATTTGCCGGGCGACAGCACAGTTTCCGATATTGCCGAAATAGCCGTAGGCTGCGGCGCAAAGAACTTGGAGGGCGAATGGCACTCGTTCCTCTGCTTCAACCTTGGCGCACAAACGCTTACCATTGACGCACAAAAAAATTATTCCATTACATTTTCAATACCAAACGCGAGCAGCGGACTCCATTATTATGTAGCCAACGAAGAATACCTTTACGGCGACCTGTATCAATGGGGGCGTATTGGCGACGGGCACCAGTTCCGGGTTGGCAATCCCGGTACATCAGACGCCCCGTCGAATCAGGCGGCATTCGGCTCCCTTGCCATAAACGATTACGAAAGCGGCAATCTGATAGGATTTACCCAGCATTATCCCGACAACCAGATTAAGCGCACTTCTACTGCCTGGTACGGTAAATTCATTACCGGCGGCGGGGATAACAACTGGGCATATCCACTTTCAACAAGTATAAAAGACAACCTTTGGCAGTCGGGACGTAACTTTGCCAACGACCCCTGCACCAAAATAAAAGAAACATACACAGGCGCCGACCCTTTCACGCCCGCTAACATTGGAACAGTTGATGCAGAAACCAACGACTGGTTTTCGTGGTATCCTTCTACGGAAAACAGCAATTCGGCGGGCGGAGGAGTCGGCAACACCGGATGGAAACTGCCGGCGCGGGACGACTGGGCAGCCCTCTACCGCGGTGGCACAGCTTCCGGCGCTCCGGCTAATGCCCTGTCCAACACCTGGGTTTCGAACAACACAAACGGCTTCGAAGTCCGTCCCGACGGCGTAACTACCACCCTCTTTTTGCCGGCGAGCGGACACCGAAACTTCGATAATGGGCGGTTGTACCACCAAGGAGCGCACGGCTACTATTGGACGAGTACATTTGGAGGTGCTAATGCTTATTACCTAATGATACACAGTGGTAGCATTGCACCTGCCAACATTGATAATATCAACTTCCGTTCAAGCGGCTTCGCTCTGCGGTGTACTAAGGCTTTGTAGAGTATTAGGCCTCCAATTGGAGTTTAAACCTGTTAGGTTTCAAAAACCTAACAGGTTTAGAGAAATGGAAAGCGGTCTTTGAAAAATTTTTGGTTTATACGAGAAAAAGTTGTAAATTTGCAACATTAAATTTTTTAAAATATTAATGTGCAATGAAGTACAAAATATCATTTCAGGAAAGGTCGAAGTTAGGTATGGAGCAAATATCAATGCAGCCCTCAGTTACCTTGCCGGAAGCGCGTCGTCAGGCGAATTGGATAAAAGCGACAAGTGCTTCAAGCGAGCGGAAACGCAGAGATTACGCCGCTATATAACGGAAAATAATCTTTGGGTAAATGTTAATATCGACAATTATGTGTCGGAAGGCGCAGAGCAGAAAGTTTATCTTAAAGACGGCAAATCGGTACTGAAACTGAACGACGCCATTTATTATCTTTCGTGGGTTGATTATTTTCATAATCTGCTGTTAAACAACTACTTGTTTCCTGATACGGCATACCGACTTTTAGGTTTTCATGAGGCTGAAAATGTATTGTATGCCGTTGTAGAACAAGCATTTGTACAGGCGACCGAAAAAACGGACTTGACGAACGTTTGTCAATTTATGCAGGCAAACGGTTTTGAGCGCATTCGCACAAATGATTATTACAATTCCGAATTTGGAATACTTATTGAAGACCTTCACGACGAAAATGTGCTGACTAACAACGGAATATTATATTTTATCGACACAGTAATTTATATTCAATAATTTCACTTTTCGGCTTTTTATCGTGTAAACCAAAAATATTTAACGGTTTATACGATTTTTTTGCATAAACCTGTTAGGTTTTACAAACCTAACAGGTTTAATAACATTTTTTATGAACAAAATAAAACTGATAATATTATTGACTGCGCTGTATATCAGCAATATAGCAGCGCAAAGGAATATAGGTTTTCATTTTCCGGCAGCGGCAAATGAGCAGTGTTGCCTTGTGCTGCTGCGAGGGATGAAAATCGACACCACGGCGGTCGGAAAATTCGACAGCGCAGGGAATTGTCGTCTGGCTGTGTCAGCGGAAGATGAGGATTTTTGCGGAGTAGGAAAACTGCTTTTTACCGGCAATAAAACCTTGCAGCCGGTAAATCTGATTGTCTGCGGGGAAAACGGCATTGAAGTTGATGTCGAAAACATCAACAGCCCCAAGTTTAAAAATTCGCCGGAAAACGAGGCGTTTCAGGATTTTATGAAACGGCAAAACGATTTGTTGAAGCAATATGGCGCAACATTCGGCCAACCTGCTGCCAATGAAAATTTTATGCTTGCCGACGCCAAAAAACGCGAAATCGGGCAAAAATACGAGGCTTTGAGCCGCGAAATTGCCGAAAGTCCGCTCTACGCCGCGCGTCTGCACGAGATTTTTAATTATTTGCTGTTTTACGGTTCCTCGTTTTCACAGACAGACGACGAAGTTCGGGCAGAGCAGGAAAAGTTTGTCGCCAACAAACTTAATTTCAAAGACTTGTACAACAGCGGAGCAGGCTACTGGACACAGTTTTTCGATGCGTGGTATGAACGCAATATGACCGAGCCGGATTCGCTTTTCATTAACGGCGCCCGAAAAATGCTGGAACGAACAACGGAAACCGAAATTCATCTCGCGCTTTCGCAAGCAATAATCAATGTTTTAAGCAAATACAGCCGCCGCGAATATCTTTTGCCCCAGATTTTTTCGGATATAAAATATCCGATTTTGGGACAGCCGGCGCCTGCACTCATCAACGGAGCAGACACAATTCAGCCGAAAAACGCGCTAATCGTGTTCTACGACAGCGATTGCGGAAACTGCCAAAATGAACTGCACAAAATAATCGGCCGCTACAACCTGCTGAAAGACAATCGAATCCGCGTGATTTCGATTGCCGCGGACGTAAACGGCGGACTTTTTGAAGAAACGGCTCAAAAGATTGTATGGCAGGACAATTTGTGCGATTTCCGCGGTTTTGACGGCGAAAATTTCATCAATTACGGCGTTGTCGGCGCTCCCACGTTAGTTTTGATAGACAAGGACGGCATTGTCCGCGGGCGTTACGCTCGGATTGAGGAATTGCTGGGAAAAAATTAATAAAAAGAATGATAATTAGTTAGTTATTTAAAAGGTATGCGCATACCAACAAGTTTAACCAAAACCTTTATTTTTGTTTTGCAGTTCTTAAAAAATATTCGTACATTTGCGCTAAAAATGGGCGTAAATATTTCATTTTCTTGATGAAAACTCTTCAAACCGTAAAGCGATATATAGCAAAAAACCGCCTTTTGGACGAGGGCGGCAGCCTTGTAGCCGGATTGAGCGGAGGAGCCGATTCGGTGGTTATGCTGTTCGTTCTCAACCGTCTGGGCTACCGCTGCACGGCTGCTCACTGCAATTTTCATCTGCGGGGGGCGGAATCCGAGCGCGACGAGCATTTCGCCGCCGATTTTGCGGCTTCGCTCGGCTTGCCTTTTGTAAAAGCGGATTTTGACGCCCGCGCGGAAGCCGAAAAACGCGGAATTTCCATCGAAATGGCCGCCCGCGAACTGCGTTACCGCTGGTTTGAAGAAATCCGGCAGCGGGAAAACGCCTCTGCAATAGCAGTTGCCCATCACAGCGGCGACAGCGTGGAAACCGTCCTGCTCAACCTTATCCGCAGTACGGGAATCAGCGGGCTGACCGGCATACGTCCGCGCAACGGATTTATTATCAGGCCTTTACTTTGCCTTACAAAACAGAAAATCCTGGATTTTGCAAAAGCGGAAAACCTTGATTTTGTTACCGATTCCACCAATTTAGAAGACGAATTTACCCGCAACAAAATCCGCCTGCAAGTTATCCCCTTGCTCGAAACGCTAAATCCGTCGGTAAAAGAGGCTGTTTTGCAGACGGCAGGAAATCTGGCGGAAGCCGAAAAAGTCATATCCGCCGAACTGCTGAAAGCCCGAAATTCCGCTTTTGATGCGGAAAACGGACTGATTGACATTGCCCGTCTGAAAAATTTTTCATCGCCGGAACTGCTGCTTTTCGATATTCTGAAAGATTACGGCTTCAACCGCGAAACGCTCATCGACATTGAAAATGCGCTTGATTCCCGTTCCGGGAAAGAATTTTTTTCGCCCTCGCACAGGCTCGTCAAAGACCGCGGAAAACTGATTCTTACGAAGCGTAAAGTGGCTGTTAATAAGGAGTTTACAATAGAAAAAGAAACTTCGATGATAGAAATTCCTCACTTTTTTAATATTAAATTAGAAAAAAAAGAACGGGAAAATTTTGCGATAGACAAGTCAAAATCCGCTGCCTGCCTCGATTTCGATAAATTGCAGTTTCCGCTGACATTGAGGAAATGGCAAGCGGGCGACAAGTTTAAGCCTCTGGGAATGAACGGTTTCCAGAAATTGAGCGACTTTTTCAACAATAATAAAATAAGCATTCCCGAAAAGGAAAATATTTGGGTTTTGACTTCCGGCGCAGACATAGTTTGGATTGTCGGATTCAGGATAGACGAGCGTTATAAGATGACAGAAAAGACAAAAAACATCTTTTTTTTAAAAATTTTGCGAAAATAATTTGGAATATCAAAGAAAATGTTTACCTTTGCGCGAAATTAAACCAATTAAAACATAAACTCCAATTAATATACGTCTTCTTGTAATGCTCATAAATACAAGGCGTATTCAATTCATTTGATATTTATATAATTTTATGCAGAAGTATAATATTTCGCAACTCAGAGAGATGGAACAAGAAAATCTCGTAACAATAGCGAAAGAGTTGGGCTTAAAGAAAGTCGAGAAGATGGACAAGGACGACCTTGTATATCAGATTCTTGACGAGCAGGCCATTATGGGCGCTGCTTTACAGGTTGCAGGAAAGAGCAACGAGGAATTAAAACCGGGGAAAAGGAAAAAATTCAACAAAATGAAAAATAAACCTCAACCTCAACCTCAACCGGAAAATGCCGAAGGCGCAAACAAAGCCGCCAAAGAGCAAGTTCCGGCAGCGGCTCCGGAAACGCAACAGTCCGCCAATCAGCCGGCGCAGCAGTCCGAACCGAAGGCCGAGCAGCCACAAGCCCCCATTGCGGAGGAAAAGAAAGAAGTTTCCGCCGAAAATTTGCCGAAAAAACGCGGCAGAAAACCCAAAAACTTGCTTGACGCCGCTTCAAACAAAGAAACGGCTCCGGCTGCCGGCGCCAAAGAAAATGCTGTCCCGGAGCCTGTTGCAGTTCAGCAGGAAGAGGCGAAGCCCACCGCAACGCAGGAAACGGCAAAACCCGAAGAAAACGGAGTACGCCGCCGCCGCACAAGGATAGATTTGTCCGGTAAATCCGCGCAATCGTCGGCAACAGAGGAAGTTACGATATTTCAGCCCTCTGTTCAGCCTGCGGAATCGAAGCCGTCCTTCAATTCGTTTTACCGGCAACCGGTCGTTGAACCGACTGCGGAAACAACGCAAAATCCCGCTCCGGCAAAGGAAGAATCGCCTGCCGCCGCTACGCCGGGAAAAATCGTTTTCCGCCACAATCCCGAAGGAAAAAGCAGCCTGCTTGACGAGGTTCTTTTCTCGCCCAAACCGCAGTCCAAGCAGCAGAACCCCAATCAGCACCCGCAAAAACAAAAAAATCAGAATCAGCACCAGAATCCTAACCAAAACCCGAATCAAAATCCCAACCAGAATCCGAATCAGCATCAACACCAGCAAAACAATCAATCCCAGAACGGCCAGAAAGAAAAAGCCTTCGATTTTGAAGGAATTTTGACCGGAACGGGAGTTCTCGAAATAATTCAGGAAGGTTACGGATTCCTGCGCTCGGCCGATTACAATTATCTGTCTTCCGCCGACGACATCTACGTTTCGCAATCGCAAATCAAACTTTTCGGCCTCAAAACCGGCGACGTTGTGGAAGGCCCGATTCGCCCGCCGAAAGAAGGCGAGAAATTTTTCCCCTTAGTCAAGGTTGATTATATCAACGGATTAAGCCCCGACGAGGTGCGCGACCGCGTGCCTTTCGACCACTTGACGCCGCTTTTCCCCAACGAAAAATTCCGCCTCGTGGCAAGTATGAGCCCCAAAATTGTGGACAAGATTTCGCCCCGCGTCGTGGATTTGTTTTCGCCAATCGGAAAAGGCCAGCGCGGACTTATCGTTGCCCAGCCGAAAACCGGTAAAACAATGCTGCTCAAAGATATAGCAAACTCCATTTCGTGGAATCACCCCGAAGTTTATATGATAGTTCTGCTCATCGACGAGCGTCCCGAAGAAGTTACCGATATGCAGCGTTCGGTGGACGCCGAAGTGATTGCTTCGACTTTCGACGAACCGGCCGACCGCCACGTAAAAATCGCCGAAATAGTGCTGAATAAAGCAAAACGAATGGTCGAGTGCGGACACGACGTAGTGATTCTGCTCGATTCCATAACCCGTTTGGCACGCGCGTACAATACCGTGCAGCCCGCATCGGGAAAGGTTTTGTCGGGAGGCGTCGATGCAAATGCCCTCCAAAAACCCAAACGCTTTTTCGGAGCGGCGCGGAACATCGAAAACGGCGGCTCGCTGACAATCATCGCAACAGCGCTCACAGAAACCGGCTCGAAAATGGACGACGTTATTTTTGAAGAATTTAAAGGCACCGGAAATATGGAATTGCAACTCGACCGCAAACTCTCGAACAAACGCATCTATCCGGCAGTCGATATTGTGGCTTCAAGCACGCGCCGCGACGACCTTTTGCAGGACGGAAGCACCGTAAACAGGATGTGGATTCTGCGCAAATACCTCGCCGATATGAACAGCCTCGAAGCGATGGAATTTGTAAAAGACCGTCTGGAAAAGACGTACAGCAACGAAGAATTTTTGGCGACAATGAACGGATAAATGCGGCTCAATCTGCTAATTATCGTACTGTTAATCCCTCTTTGCGGCATTGCTCAAACTTTGCCGAAAGAGGGTTTATTTTCCGACAATTACCGCCTCGAAACCGGTTCCTTTCCCCGTCTCGCGGCCAGCATCGACAATATCAGTTTCTTCGACAATATGGAAGCCGACGGCAAAACCTTCAAAGGCTACACTTTGCCCGGATTCCGGATTGAGCCGAGGCTGATTTACCGGCCGGCGGAAATTGTCAAACTCGAAGCCGGACTGTCGGCGTTAAGATACTGGGGGATAGATAAATACCCCAATTTTGCCTACCGCAATATCGCGGAGTGGAAAGCCGAAGGTTATCAAATAGGATTTCATTTGCTCCCGTTTTTCAGGGCGCAGATTCAGCCGACGGAAAACCTGAATATCGTTTTGGGAAACATTTACGGCGGCGGAAATCATCGTCTTGCCGAGTTTATGTACGCTCCCGAACTTAACCTGACAGCCGACCCGGAGCAGGGTTTCCAGATTTTGCTCGATACCCGTCCGGCGCATTTGGATGTTTGGGTTAACTGGGAAACTTTTATCTTCAACAATCAGCCTCACGACGAAGTTTTCAGTTTCGGAACCTCGGCCGAAATAAATCTCAACAGGCCGGAATCGCGCTTCCACGCTTCAATTCCGGTTCAGTTTCTCGGTACGCACCACGGCGGCGAAATAGATACCGTTCACGGAACGGTGGAAACTGTCGTCAATGCTGCAAGCGGCCTGCATTTGGCCTTTAATTCTGTTTGTAAACAACTGAAAACGATAGAGTTAGACTTGCTTTACGCTCGATTCCTGAGCGACGCTGACGAGGGAAAATATCCTTTCAAATCAGGTTCCGGATTTTATGCGCGGATGAACGCCGAAGTCCGCAATCTGTCGCTTTTCCTTTCGTACTGGCAAAGCCGCGGTTACATCAATAATTTCGGGCTTCCCGTATTCGGCAATCTCTCAACAGCTTACGAAAATGCTTATTTTCCCGAAAGCCGGACTTTCAACCTCGGATTTCGTTACGGACAAAGTTTCGGAGCAGGCTGTTATCTTGGATTTTCGGCTGAAACATTTTACCGTCCGCGGCTGAAAATGATTGAACAAGAGGCAGTTACATCTGTTTCCAACGCTCTTTCGTGGTACTCCGCAATTTCGTTGCGAATCAATCCCTCGATAGTATTGAGCAAATAATTGTATATTTTACACGCAACTTTTTTTCAATTTTATTAACTATACCCGAAATTTTTTGTAATTTTGCGGTTGATTTAATTTTTAAAAAATGACAAAGAAAAAAGCATTACTTATAATTCTCGACGGATGGGGCTTTGGCGATAAGACCAAACGCGATGTAATCTCTTGCACGCCAACTCCTTATTGGGACAGCCTCCTGAAAAATTATCCGTATTCGCAACTCCAAGCCTCCGGCGAAAACGTTGGATTGCCCGACGGCCAGATGGGAAATTCCGAAGTCGGACACCTGAACATAGGCGCCGGACGAATCGTCTATCAAGACCTTGTGAAAATAAACCTCGCCTGCCGCGACAATTCGATTTTGGAAAATCCCAAAATCAAGCAGGCTTATTCCTACGCAAAACAGCACGGCAAGCAGATTCACATAATGGGACTTGTTTCCGATGGCGGAGTTCACAGTTCGTTGGAACACCTCTTTAAACTGACCGATATCAGCAAGATTTACGGAGTGGAAAAAACTTTCGTTCATTGCTTTATGGACGGCCGCGATACCGACCCGAAAAGCGGAGCCGGTTTTATCGCTCAATTAGAGGAACATCTGAAAAAATCTACCGGCAAAATCGCCTCTGTAATAGGACGTTACTACGCTATGGACCGCGACAAGCGCTGGGAACGCATAAAAATCGCATACGACCTGCTGGTTAAAGGCGAAGGCGCTCCTTCGGAAAATATGGTTGAAGCAGTGGAAAACTCTTACGCAGAAGGAGTTACCGACGAATTTATAAAGCCGATTGTCCACGTCGAAAACGGCAAACCTGTGGCAGTAATCGAAGAAGGCGACGTGATAATTTTCTTCAACTTCCGCAACGACCGCGCAAAGGAATTGACCATCGTCCTTTCGCAAAAAGATATGCCGGAGCAGGGAATGAGCGTCATCCCGAACTTGCAGTATTACACAATGACACCTTACGACCCGACTTTTGAGCGCGTTCACGTGCTTTTCGACAAGGATAATGTTGATAATACGCTTGGACAGTACCTTTCGAGCCTCGGATTGAAGCAGTTGCACATTGCCGAAACGGAAAAATACGCTCACGTAACTTTCTTTTTCAACGGCGGCCGCGAAGCCCCGTTTACAGCCGAAGACCGCATTTTAGTGCCTTCGCCGAAGGTTGCAACCTACGATTTGAAGCCCGAAATGTCGGCTTACGAGGTCAAAGACCAACTCTGCGCAGCCATTAAGACGCAAAAATACGATTTTATAGTCGTAAATTATGCAAACGGCGATATGGTTGGCCATACCGGAGTTTACGAAGCAGTAGAAAAGGCTGTCGTTGCCGTAAACAACTGCATCGAAGAGACGATAGAAACGGCAAAAGCCAACGGTTACGAGATGATTCTGATAGCCGACCACGGAAATGCCGATTACGAACTGAACGACGACGGCACGCCGAACACCGCCCATTCGCTCAATCCCGTTCCGTTTATCTATATTTCGGGAAACAGGACGGCGAAAGTCGAAAACGGCCGCCTTGCCGATGTTGCGCCCAGCATTCTGCATATTCTCGGACTGCCGCAACCGGCGGAAATGACCGGTAAAAACTTGATTGTTGATTAATTAATATAAAATACTGCAAATGAAAAAATTAACTTTAATGATGACTTTAATGATAGGTTTATCCTGTACGCAACAAAAAAAGGAACAGGCTGCAACAGAAGCAGTTCCGTTTAACTACAACGTAGAACAGTTTGCCGACCTCGGCGTGCTGCGCTATCAGGTTACTGATTTCGACAGCCTTACAGTGCAGCAAAAAGCCCTGGTTTACTGCTTGCAGGAAGCCGCCCTCTGGGGACGCGACATAATTTTCGCCCAGAACAACCGCTACAATCTTGCCGTAAGACGCACGCTTGAAGCAATTTACACGAATTACAAGGGCGATAAAAACAGCGAAGATTACAAAAATTTTGTGGTTTATCTGAAACGCGTCTGGTTTTCCGACGGAATCCATCATCATTACGGCGAAGAAAAATTTGCTCCCGGATTTTCGGAAGATTTTTTTACCGCGCAGGTAAAAGCCCTCAAATCATCGCTCGTTCCGACCCGTCAGGGACAGTCGGTTGATGATTTTCTGAAAGAAATTACTCCCGTTATTTTCAATCCCGAACTTTTTGCCAAAAAGGTAAATCAGGATAAGGGAATTGACGTAATCGTCGAATCGGCAAACAATTACTACGGCGACGGCATTACCCAGGACGAGGTAAAAGCGTTTTACGATAAAATGAAAGCCGCAAACGACGAACATCCCGTTCCTTACGGCCTCAACAGCCGATTGGTAAAGAAAGACGGCGTATTGACCGAAGAAGTTTGCAAAGTTGGAGGACTTTATTCTGCCGCTCTCGAAAAAATAGTTTTCTGGCTGAAAGAAGCATCTAAATACGCCGAAAACGAGCAGCAAAAAAAAGTAATCGACTTGCTTGCAGAATATTACGAAACAGGCTCGCTGGCTAAATACGACGAATATTCCATCGAATGGGTGGCCGACGTAAATTCTTTGGTCGATTTCGTGAACGGATTTACCGAAACTTACGGCGACGCGCTCGGCATAAAGGCAAGTTGGGAATCAATCGTCAATTTCAAAGACCTGAAAAATACCGCTCTCACCAAGATTATCAGCGAAAATGCCCAGTGGTTTGAAGACCACTCGCCGGTATTGCCCAAATATAAGAAAAAACAGGTTAAAGGCATCAGCGCCAAGGCAATAACTGCCGCAATTCTGGGCGGCGACTGCTATCCTACAACGCCTATCGGAATCAATTTGCCCAATTCCAACTGGATTCGCAAAGAACACGGCTCGAAATCGGTAACGATAACAAACATTACCGACGCTTACGATAAAGCGGCTGCCGGAAGCGGTTTCAACGACGAATTTGTGTGCTGCGACTACGAAAAGGAACTGATGAAAAAATACGGCTCCCAAACCGACAACCTGCACACCGACCTGCACGAATGCCTCGGCCACGCTTCTGGACAGTTGATGCCCGGCGTCGGCGACAAGGACCTGAACGTCTATCATTCTTCTATCGAAGAATCGCGTGCCGACCTTTTTGCGCTGTACTACATTGCGGACGATAAAATGTTGGAACTCGGACTGTTAGACAATCCCGAAGCATACAAGGCCGAATATTACAAATATATGATGAACGGCCTGATGACGCAACTTTCGCGCATCGAACCCGGAAAACAGATAGAAGAAGCCCACATGCGCAACCGCTCGATGATTGCCCATTGGGCGCTCGAACACGGAGCCAAAGACAAGGTTGTGGAACTTGTTAAGAAAGACGGCAAAACCGTTGTTGTCATCAACGATTACGCAGCATTGCGCAAACTTTTCGGACAATTGCTCGCCGAAGTTCAGCGCGTGAAATCGGAAGGCGATTTCAAAGGCGCACAAACTCTGGTGGAAACTTACGGAGTGAAGGTTGACCCCGTTTTGCACAAGGAAGTGAAAGAGCGTTACGAAAAACTCGGAATTGCGCCTTACAAAGGCTTTGTAAATCCGGTTTATACCGCCTCGAAAGACAAACAGGGAAATATTACCGACGTAAAAATAAGTTACAATGAGGGATACGCAGAGCAGATGCTCCGCTATTCAAAAGATTATTCCCCGCTGCCGACTTACGACGAATAAATGGACAGGGAAGACAAAATCAGAGAAACGGTAAGGCAGAAATTTTCGGACTATCTGTCCGAGAAAAAGTGCCGCAAAACGCCCGAACGCTTTGCTATTCTGAATATTATCTATTCCGAACAGCGGCATTTCGACGTGGATTCGCTCTTTGAAGCCTTGGCGCGGCGCAGTTTCCGCGTCAGCCGGGCTACGCTTTACAACACAATCCAACTGCTGCTCGAATGTAATTTGATTCAGAAGCACCAGTTCGGGAAAAACATTTCGGTTTACGAGCGCTCATTCAACAACGATTACCACCATCATCTGATTTGTACTTCCTGCGGTAAAATCCGCGAATACCGCAATATGGAGTTAAAAACCGCTATTAGCGGAAAGAAAATAAAAAACTTCAAAGTTACGCATTACAGCCTGTATGTCTATGGCTTGTGCGGAAGTTGCCTCCGAGGAATGAAAAAAGCAAACCATAAAGGGAAAAGCAACCCGTAAATAATAATTTTTTTGCCAATATGAAAGTTGATGTTTTATTAGGCCTCCAATGGGGCGACGAGGGGAAAGGAAAAATTGTCGATGTTTTGACCCCCGATTACGACATTATAGCCCGTTTTCAGGGCGGCCCGAATGCAGGCCATACCCTGGAATTTGACGGACGTAAGTTCATTTTGCGTTCGGTTCCTTCCGGGATTTTTCAGGGAGGAAAAATCAACATTATAGGAAACGGCGTTGTGCTTGACCCGGCGCTTTTCAAGGCAGAAGTCGAGGCTTTGGAACTGTCCTGCTCCGATTTGGCCGACCGGCTCTACATTTCGCGCAAGGCGCACCTGATTTTGCCTACCCACCGGCTGCTCGATGCGGCCTACGAAACCCGCAAAGGCAGCGGAAAAATAGGAACTACCGGCAAAGGAATAGGCCCTACATATACCGATAAAGTAAGCCGCAACGGATTGAGAATCGGCGATTTGGAACACAATTTCGACGAAAAGTACCGCGAAGCCCTTGCCCGGCACGAAGAACTCTTGCAGCAAATGGGCTTCGAGTACGACCTTGCTCCGCTCGAAAAGGCGTTTTTTGAAGGAATCGAGTGCATAAAACGCTTCAAACTCATTGACAGCGACCACTTTATAAACGACGCCCTCCGAAACGGCAAAAACGTCCTCGCCGAAGGAGCGCAGGGAACGATGCTCGACATAGATTTCGGCTCGTATCCTTTCGTAACCTCGTCCAGTACCGTTTGCGCCGGAGCCTGCACCGGACTTGGAGTTCCGCCCTCTCGGATAGGCGAAGTTTACGGGATTTTCAAGGCCTACTGTACCCGCGTGGGCAGCGGCCCTTTTCCAACTGAACTGCACGACGAAACCGGACAAAAAATCCGCGATTTGGGCGCCGAATACGGCTCTGTTACCGGCCGTCCGCGGCGTTGCGGCTGGATAGATTTGGTTGCGCTCCGCTATGCAATTATGCTCGACGGAGTTACACGGCTGATAATGATGAAATCCGATGTTTTGGATACTTTTGATGTTATCAAAGCCTGCGTCGCTTACGAAATCAACGGCCGCGAAACCGAAGATTTTCCTTACGAAATCAACGATTCAGTAAAGCCCGTTTTTGCCGAACTCGACGGATGGAAGACAGATATGTCGAAAATGCAGTCGGAAGACGAGTTTCCCGAAGAATTTAACGCCTATCTTTCGTTTCTGGAAGAATACCTGGGCGTTCAGATAAAAATCGTGTCCGTCGGGCCGGACAGGGAACAGACTATAATCCGCTACGAAGAGTAGCCTATTGTATAATCTGCTTTATTGCTCCCGTTTCAGGATAAAAATAAATCCTGACGGGGGCTTTTTTATCTTCAAAGAGCGATGTAGCCAGCGTTTTGCGGGTTCCGAACTGCACTGTCTGAAATTTGCCGCTGAAAATCGTTTTTCCATCGTACTGAATGGCTACTTCGGCCTCGCCGGGCAGGTTGTAAACAATGCTTTTGGCTTCTTTTTCCTTGTGCTTGGGGTCAAGAATTTCCTCTTCGACAGGAGTTAATTGCTTGACAGTCAAATAGACAGGCTTGCCGCTCAAATCGTCTTCATCTACAATTCCGGCGTAGCGCGAAAAACGGAAAATTGTTTCGCGGTCGATAGCGCCGAGCGGTTCAAGTTCAGTCGTTTTTGTTATTGTTTCGCTTGTAGTTGTGCCGGTAAACAGTTCTGTAAGAGCCTTTTCCTGTGCATCGAGGTTTGCGAGCACAATTTTCAGTCCTTCGCCGTCGGAGGGCATATTGTCGGCTTCGCCGGTCAGGAAATCGTTGCGGCTCTCGCGGATTTTATAAATCTGTTTGGCTGCGACTTCGGCCATTTTTGCCGTTGATCCTGCCTGAAAATATTCTTCGGTAAAAACGGACTGTTTGCCCGCTATCGGATAGGCGTTTGCCTGTTTTTCGGCTTCCGGTTTGGGTTGAGCGCGTTCCGGCTCGTAATCGGCATTGACGGTAAGAATCACTCCATCGCCGCGCAGGCATACGAAAGGAGCGGTTGTTTTCGACTTAAACTGAACAAGATACGACTGTTCCTTGTCGGCGATTCCTTTTGTCGCAACCGATACGCTTTTTAGCGAAAACAGAGTTGCATCTTCCTGAATAACAGCATTATCGTCGAGGCCGAGGTATTTTTTTGCATATTTCGAGAACTGGCCGGCCTTTTGGACGGTTTTAACCTGTTCGGTATTTATAACAAACACTGTTTTAGGCAGATAATAGACAATTCCATAATCCGTGCTTTTGGTTGCGCTCATTTTTACAACATTGGTTTGTGCCTTGGTCAGAACGGCGCTGACGGACAAAAAAAGTCCGAGCAAACAGAAAATTGTCAAATTTTTCTTCATACTTCAATCCTTTTATTTATCGTGATTTGGCACAAAATTAAAAAAAAAATTTTAAAAACCAATTAAAAAACGAGGATTATTAGATGTTAATTACAATTTTTTTTATATTTTTGCATAATATTTCTGATATGTACAGGATGAATGATGAAATTGTAATAAGAGATAAAACTTTTGAGTTGTTTATTCCCGAAAGGGAAATTCTAAAAGGAATAGCGTCGGTCTCGGAAAAAATCGCTACGGATTTGAAAGGGAAAGACCCCTATTTTATATGTGTCTTAAACGGAGCGTTTATGTTCGCTTCGGACTTGTTGAAAATGATGGATTTTCCTTGCGAAATAGGATTTATCCGCCTCAAATCGTATGAAGGCGTAAAAAGCGCCGGTACGATAAAGCAGATTCATGGGTTTGCCGAAGACATAGAAAACCGGAATGTGGTTATAATAGAAGATATTATCGACACCGGCCACACGATGCACTATTTACTGGAACAGTTACGCGAGCGGCGGCCTGCTTCGATTAGCATTGCTTGCCTGCTTCACAAGCCCGATGCGGCAGTTATGCCGATTACGCCCGATTATGCGGCTATCACTATTCCTAACGACTTTATTGTAGGATATGGGCTTGATTACGATGGACATGGACGAAACTTACGAAACATTTATAAAATTAAAAATGGGGAATAATATTAAAATAAAACCGGAAAACAAGTTTAACGTTGTTATTTTCGGAGCGCCGGGTTCGGGAAAAGGTACGCAAAGCGAACTGATTATCGAGAAATACGGCCTGCTCCATATTTCAACGGGAGAAATTTTGCGTGAAGAAATAAAGAAAGAGAGCGAATTGGGAAAGGAAGCGGAAGAATACATTACAAAAGGCCATCTGTGTCCCGACGAGTTGGTTCTCAAAATCATCGACGGGGTTTTAGATGAAAATCCCGACGTGAAAGGCTTTATTTTTGACGGATTTCCACGCACTCTGGAACAGGGAAAATCTCTTGACGAGATGCTTCGCAAAAAAGAATCGAGCATCATTGCCGTAATTAATCTCGACGTTGATGAAAAACAACTGATTGAAAGGCTTATAAAGCGCGGAAAAGAAACCGGACGCGCCGACGATAATCCCCAAACAATCGAAAAACGGTTAGCAGTCTATCACGAACAGACCGAACCGCTGTTGGAGTATTACAAAAAGAAAGGTAAACTGTTCAATATCAAGGGACAGAACGACATCGAAGAAGTTTTCGACTGCATAGCCGAAACCCTCGACAGGCTTACTTTTCAGAACAATTAAGGATGGGCGAAACAAATTTTGTCGATTACGTCAAACTTTACGCCCGTTCGGGTAAAGGCGGCCGCGGCTCTACGCATTTCCGCCGCGAAAAATATATCCCCAAAGGCGGCCCCGACGGCGGCGACGGCGGCGACGGCGGCAGTGTGATTGTGCGCGGCAACCGGAACTACTGGACTTTACTCCATCTGAAATTCGAGCGGCATATTTTAGCCGGACACGGCGAAAGCGGTTCAGGCCGGTTGAGCAAAGGAAAAGACGGCGGCGACAAAATTATTGAAGTGCCGGTGGGAACGGTCATTTTTGACGGCGAAACCGGCGAATTTATAACCGATATTGCCCGCGACGGACAGGAAACTGTTTTGCTGAAAGGCGGCCGCGGCGGAAAGGGCAACAATTTTTTCAAATCGGCTACCAATCAGGCTCCGAAGTACGCCCAACCCGGCGAGCCTTACGAAGAACGGCGGCTGGTGCTGCAACTGAAACTGTTGGCCGACGTTGGTCTGGTGGGCTTCCCGAATGCCGGAAAATCTACGCTTCTTTCGGCTGTTTCGGCTGCAAAACCCAAAATTGCGGACTATCCTTTTACCACTCTCGAACCGAGTTTGGGAATAGTGGAAGTCCGCGAAGGCCATTCTTTCGTTATGGCCGACATCCCCGGAATCATTGAGGGCGCAAGCGAGGGCAAAGGACTGGGTTTGCGCTTCCTGCGCCATATTGAGCGCAATTCGATTTTGCTTTTTCTTGTTCCTGCCGACGCTATGGATATTTCGGCGGAATACCAAACGCTGTTAAACGAACTTGTAAAGTATAATCCGGAACTTGCTGATAAACAGAAAGTTCTGGCTATCTCAAAATCCGACCTGCTGGATGAGGAATTAGAACGGGAAACCGAAAAAACGCTGCCCGACGGGATTCCGCACGTTTTCATTTCTTCCGTTACCGGTAAAGGAATTGTCCGCCTGAAAGATATGTTGTGGAACGAACTGAATACCGGCGCTTTCTACGATGCAGAAAGCATTGTCCGCAAGCCGATGAGCATAAATCCCGCAGATATTGAAGACGATTTCGATTACTCGCCTGCCGACGACGAAGACGACGATACTTTTGCAACTACCGCCGAGTGGTCGGAAGAATAAACTCCGTCGATTTGTTCGGCTATCACGCTGTGTGATAATACTTTAAATGATTTATCAACAAAAATATAGTCTATAAATTCGCGCTCTGCATCGGGAATTTTGCCGTAGTCGTGAAAAGTGCCTGATTTTCCGCTTCGGTTTTCCGCAATGTCTTTTGTATGAATAAGATATAACTTGTTCGACTTGTCGGTAACATTCTTTATAGCCGGATTGTCGGGCGTAATGTTCAAATCGCCTGTCAAGATGACGGGTAAACCTCGATGCAAACTGTCAATGCGGTGCATTATCAGTTTCAGGCTTTCCTCGCGGGCAGTTACGCCGATGTGGTCGAGATGGGTATTCATCGCAAGAAAGCGGCGTTTGCTCGCCTTGTCTGCAAAAATCCCCCATGTGGCGACTCTTTCGCAAGCGGCGTCCCAGCCCATAGAACCGGGTTTTTCGGGAGTTTCGCTCAACCAGAAAGTGCCGTTTTCGAGCATATCGAAGCGGGTTTTGCGGTAAAAAATTGCGCTAAATTCGCCCGCTTCCTTGCCGTCTTCGCGGCCTACGCCAATGAAAGCGTAATCGGGAAGGCGGTTTTGAAGGTCGTTCAGTTGATTTATCAGAACTTCCTGTGTTCCAATAATATCCGCATTTTCATTCAAAATAGTTTGCGCAGCCGCGTCTTTACGGTATTGCCAAGCGTTGAGGCTGTCGTAAGGCGTGTCGTAGCGAAGGTTGAACGTCATAACGGTCAATTCCAAGGGCGCATTTTTGCAGGAAACAAGCAGTAAAGCCGCCGCGAAAAAACAAAGTAAGTTTTTCATTTCAGATTTATTTTTTAAGATTGTAACAATGTCTGCAAAGCGGCTGGTATTCTTCTTTTTCGCCAAGCAGAACCAATTTTTCGTTTTTTACAAGACGATGGGAATACATTGCCAAACGGCCGCATTCGACGCATATTGCGTGAACTTTGGTTACATCGTCGGCAATGGAACAAAGGGCGGGCATCGGGCCGAAAGGTTTTCCGCGATAGTCCATGTCGAGTCCGGCGACTATCACCCTAACTCCCTGATTTGCAAGTTGATTGCAAACGGCGGGCAGTCCGTCGTCGAAAAATTGCGCCTCGTCGATGCCCACAACGTCAATATCGGCCGACATCAGCAGGATATTTCCCGAATTTTCGACCGGCGAGCAGGGAATTTCGTTCTGGTCGTGCGAAACGATGCTTTCTTCGGCATACCGCGTGTCGAGCGATGGTTTGAATATTTCCACCGTTTGGCGGGCGAACTGCGCCCGGCGCAGTCTGCGAATCAGTTCTTCGGTTTTGCCCGAAAACATCGAGCCGCAGATAACTTCTATCGAGCCGACTCTTTGGGCGTCGGCCGAATTATTTTCAAAAAAATGATGTTCGCTGTTCACTGTCGGCCACTCACTTCTTTTTCTTCATTTCTTCCATTATTTTGGCCTCTATTTCGTCGGCGAGTTCGGGGTTGTCGCGCAGGCAGTCTTTTGCCGCTTCGCGTCCCTGTGCGATTTTTGTTTCGTTGTAGGAGTACCAACTGCCGCTTTTCTTGATTATTCCGAGTTCGGAGCCGAGGTCAACGAGTTCGCCTGTACGGGAAATGCCTTCGCCGAACATTATGTCAAATTCGGCTTTGCGGAATGGGGGCGCTACCTTGTTTTTCACGACTTTTACACGGGTTTGGGTGCCTTTTACTTCGTCGCCGTCTTTGAGCGAAGTAATTTTCCGGATGTCGAGGCGAACGGAAGCGTAGAATTTCAGCGCGTTGCCGCCGGTAGTTGTTTCGGGGTTTCCGAACATAATTCCGATTTTTTCGCGCAACTGGTTAATAAATATGCAGGTAGTGTTTGTTTTGTTGATTGCTGCGGTCAGTTTGCGGAGCGCCTGCGACATCAGGCGGGCTTGAAGTCCCATTTTCGATTCGCCCATTTCGCCTTCGAGTTCGGCTTTTGGGGTAAGGGCTGCCACAGAGTCGATTACGATAATGTCTATGGCTGAGGAGCGAATCAGCGATTCTGCGATTTCCAAAGCCTGTTCGCCGGAATCGGGCTGCGAAATCAAGAGGTTTTCGACGTCCACGCCGAGTTTTTCAGCATAAAAGCGGTCGAAAGCGTGTTCTGCGTCGATGAAAGCCGCTATTCCGCCTGCTTTTTGGGCTTCGGCTATCGCGTGGATTGCCAGAGTGGTTTTTCCCGACGATTCGGGACCGTAAATTTCAATCACGCGGCCGCGAGGGTATCCGCCTACGCCCAGAGCGGCGTTCAGCGCAACAGAGCCGGTTGGTATGACGGCTACTTCTTCTACGGCATTGTCGCCAAGTTTCATTATCGAGCCTTTGCCGTAGTTTTTTTCTATTTTGTCCATCGCTGCGTGCAGCGCTTTCAACTTCTCGGAAGTTGGATTCTGTTCTTTTGTTTCCATATTTTTATTTTTTTCAGCCATAGTTTGTATTTTTTTAATTTTATTAAAATTCATAATTCTCGTTAAACAACTCGCGCCAGGGCAGTCCCTGTTTTGAGAGTTGCTCCAAAAACGGGTCGGGGTCGAACTCCTCGACGTTGAAAACTCCGGGTTTGCGCCACAGTCCGCGCACGAACATTTGAGCGCCGATAGAGGCCGGAACGCCGGTTGTGTAACTTACGCCCTGTGCGCCTGTTTCGCGGTAAGCGTCCTGGTGTCGGCAGTTGTTGTAAATGTAATATGTGATTTCTTTTCCCTGTTTGTCAAGTCCCTTAATCCGGCATCCGATGCTGGTTTCGCCGGTATAGTTCTCGCCAAGTTCGCCCGGGTCGGGAAGCACCGCTTTAAGGAACTGAATCGGCACGATTTCCATCCCGTTGTACATTACCGGGTCGATTCTGGCCATTCCAATGTTCTGAATGACGCGCAGATGGGTAAGATATTCCTGTCCGAAAGTCATCCAGAAGCGGGCGCGTTTCAGCGAAGGATAATTTTTTACCAAAGATTCGAGTTCTTCGTGATATATGAGGTAGGATTCTTTTGCGCCGATATTGGGATAGTTCAGCGGCCTGTGAATCTCGTGAGGCTCTGTCCATACCCATTTTCCGGCTTCCCAGTATTTGCCTTTTTGGGTAATTTCGCGGATATTGATTTCGGGATTGAAATTGGTGGCAAAGGCCTTACCGTGGTCGCCGGCGTTGCAATCGACAATATCAAGGTAATCCATTCTGCTGAAATGATGTTTGGCTGCGTAAGCGGTAAAAACGCCGGTAACTCCGGGGTCGAAGCCGCAGCCGAGAATTGCTGTCAGTCCGGCTTTTTCGAACTTGTCGCGGTATGCCCACTGCCACGAATATTCGTATTTTGCTTCCTCTTTCGGCTCGTAATTGGCTGTGTCGAGGTAATTTACGCCTGCTTCGAGGCAAGCGTCCATAATGGTCAAATCCTGATAGGGCAGGGCTACGTTTATGACTAATTCGGGGCGGAATTCGCGGAAAAGAGCGGTCAATTCGGCTGTGTTGTCGGCGTCAACGCGGGTTGTCAGCAGTTTTTTGTTGCCGTATTTCGTGCCGATAGCGTCCGACAGCGCGTCGCATTTCGATTTTGTGCGGCTTGCCAGCATTATTTCGTCGAAAAGCGCGTGATTTTGAGCCGCTTTGTGAGCAACGACCGTTCCTACTCCTCCGGCTCCGATTATTATTATTTTTGACATAAAATTATTGCTATATTCGCTACAAAAATAAGGAAAAGAATTGGAATAACAAAAAAATGAGTAATTTTACTTTTTGAAAAATTTTGGAAGATGAACAAAAAAGCAATTATTATAGGGGCGGGGCCGGCCGGACTGACAGCGGCTTACCGGCTGCGGAAAACCGCGCCCGACGTTGATGTTGCGGTTTTTGAGGCTACCGAGCGAATCGGCGGCATCTCGACGACAATCAATCATAATGGAAACCGTATGGATATAGGCGGACATCGTTTCTTTTCTAAAAGCAAGATTGTCAATGATTTATGGAATGAGATAATGCCGGTTCAGAGTTCTGCCGTTAATCCGGAAAAGACTGATAATGTTATGCTTATCCGCAACCGAGTGTCGAGAATTTTTTTCCGCCGCAAGTTTTTCGATTATCCGATTTCGATTAAACCGGCTACATTCAGGAATATGGGGCTTGTGAATACGGTAAAATCAGGATTCAGTTACCTTGTTTCGGCAGTCGGGAAACGCCCCGAAAATTCTCTGGAAGATTTCTATATCAACCGCTTTGGAAAGCATTTGTACCGTATGTTTTTTGAAGATTATACCGAAAAAGTCTGGGGCGTTCATCCCTCAAAACTTTCGCCTTCGTGGGGTGCGCAGCGGGTAAAGGAACTTTCGGTTTTGGCCATTATAAAAGAGATTTTCCTGAAAATATTTGCTCCGCATCGCGAAACAAAGCAAACATCGCTGATTGAGCGTTTTCTCTATCCCAAATTCGGCCCCGGACAATTATGGGAAATTGCGGCTGCAAAAGCAGAAGAAATAGGCGCCGAAATACGCTTAAATTCCATTGTTACAGGTATTCAAGCGGAAAATGGGAAGATTCGCTCGGTTACGGTAAATTGCGGAGGAAAAACGGAAAATTTTTCCTGCGATTATCTGTTTTCGACCATGCCGGTCAAAGACCTTGCCGCAGCAATGGGAAATGCGGTTCCGGAAGCCGTCCGCCGGATTGCCGCCGATTTGTCGTATCGCGATTTTATCACGGTCGGTCTGCTTGTAAAGCGGCTTAAATTGAAAAACGAGACAAAAATAAAGACGGTTGC
The DNA here is from genome assembly GCA_031272085.1 of Dysgonamonadaceae bacterium. Lineage (GTDB taxonomy): Bacteria > Bacteroidota > Bacteroidia > Bacteroidales > Azobacteroidaceae > Azobacteroides. Next base: position 25,627 of record JAISUN010000002.1, read on the forward strand.
GAATATCATTCCCGATTGCTGGATTTATGTCCAGGAGCGGGATGTGCGCATTGGCCGGCTGCAAATTTTCAACAACTGGTCGCCTTATATGGCGGCTGATAATGAAAATACAGTCTGGATTGGCCTTGAATATTTTTCAAACGAAGGCGACGAACTTTGGAATATGCCTGAAAAAGAGTTTATCGACTTTGCAGTCAATGAATTAGCGAAGATTGGCATTATTGACGAAAGCGATGTTCTCGATTCCGTTCAGGTAAAATATCCGAAGGCATATCCGTCCTATTTCGGCTCGTACAGCGAGTTTGATGTTGTCCGCAACTATCTCGACGGCATTGAAAATCTATATTGCATTGGTCGAAACGGACAGCACCGTTACAACAATCAGGACCATTCGATGCTGACCGCAATAGAGGCCGTAAATCTGCTGAAATCAGGCGAAACAGACAAAAGCGCCGTTTGGAACGTGAATACGGAAACGGAATATCACGAAGGAAAATAAAGTACCTAAATTTCTTCGGTTTTTGTTTTCAACCAACGTTTTTCTTCTTCGTTTAGAACGGGCGAAAGTTTTTCGTAAACTGTTTTGTGATAGTTGTTTAGCCAGTTGATTTCGTCTTTTGTCATCAGCGATTTGTCAATCGGTTTTTTGTCAATCGGGCAAAGCGTAAGAGTTTCAAAAGCGTAAAATCCGCCAAATTCCGATTCGCCGCTTTCTACGGTCAGCAGCAGGTTTTCGATTCGGACGCCGTATTTTCCTGCGCGGTAAATTCCCGGCTCGTTGGAAGTTATCATCCCCGGTTCGAGTTTGGCCGGATTATAGTTCATTCGTATGCTTTGCGGGCCTTCGTGAACGTTCAGAAAATGGCCTACGCCGTGTCCGGTTCCGTGCAGATAATTTGCATTTTCCCGCCACAGATGCTGCCTCGCAAGCACGTCGAGTTGCATCCCGACAGTTCCTTTCGGGAAACGCGCCGAGGCCAAATCGATGTGTCCTTTCAGGACGCAGGTATAGTCTTTGCGAATTTCACCGCTGATTTTGCCAAGAGCGTAAGTGCGCGTAATATCGGTAGTTCCGTGCAGGTACTGGCCGCCGGAATCGAGCAGCAGCAGGCCTTCGGGACGAATCTCGGCGTCGCTTTCGCTGTCGGCTTCGTAATGAACTATCGCGCCGTGAGGCCCGTAACCTGCTATTGTTGCAAAACTTTCGCCGACAAAATCCTCCTGTTCGCCGCGAAATTCGTGAAGTTTTTCCTCAACCGAAAGTTCGCTTATTTTTTCGCCATTTGCAAGCGCGTTTTCGAGCCACATTCCGAATTTTACCAGAGCCGCGCCGTCTTTAATCATCGCCCGTCTGACGCCTTCGATTTCGGTTTCGTTTTTGACGCCTTTCAGCGAATCCGCCGGATGAACGGCAACTTCGCAAATCTTACATTCCGCCGGAATCAGCGAGTAAAGCAGATAATTTATCTTATTCAGGTCGAGAAGGACTTTTTTCCCTTTCGGCAAGCGGCTTGCGTAAGTTGTAATTTTTTCGTAATCGGCGAGGCGAACTCCCTGATTTACAAGTTCTTTCGCAACTTCTTCCGTCAATTTCGCGGGATTGATGAAAAGTACGGTTTCTTCTTTTGAAATTGCCGCGTATGACAGGCAAACGGGGTTGTATTCGATATCGGAACCGCGCAGATTGAACAGCCACGCAATGGAATCGAGCGCGGCCAAAATCGTAACGTCGGCCTCTTCTTTTTCCATAAGATTCAGGATTTCCTCGATTTTTTCGCGGCACGATTTGCCGGAAATTTGCTCCGGAAGGATGAAACAGGGATTTGCGGGCAATGGCGGGCGGTCGTTCCAAATCTGCTTGTGAGGCGCAAAATCGGTATTGACTTTTAAGCCTTTTTTGGTCAGGGAACGGATTAGCGATTTGGCTTCCGATGCGGTAAATACCTCGCCTTCAATGCCTGCGCAGTCGCCTTCGGCAAGTTCCGAACACAGCCATTCGGTGAGAGTGGGCGTTTCGGGCAGTCCTGCGCGGAAAAGCGTGATTCCGGAGCCTTCCAACTGTTTTTCGGCCTGCAAAAAATATCGGGAATCTGTCCACAATCCCGCTTTATCGGCAGTAATCACTACCGTTCCGGCCGAGCCGGTAAATCCTGACAGCCATTCGCGTGTTTTCCAGTATTCGGGCGTATATTCGCCTGCGTGAGGGTCGGTAGTCGGCGCTATAAAAGCCTTTATGTCAGCGGCTTTCATACATTCTCTAACTCGACTGATTCGTTCCTTTACGTTCATCGTTAATTTTATTTTTTTGTTGTTTATTTGCAATAAATTCTTCCCAGTAAACCCAGAGCATAAAGACGATTCCGTAATAAATAAAGCGGAAAATGCCGTCGTGCAGGAAGTTGTAACGCTCTTGATGTCCGTTTGTCAGGATGACTATAAGTCCGATTCGGGCGACGTTGTAAACCGTCAAAATCAGCCATCCAAGCGGGATATAGTAGAGTTTTTTCAGAAACGGGCCTCTGTAAAGCAACATTATCCCGGTAAAAATGAAAATTTGCTTGACGCCGGTACATCCCCAGACTATGCCGATACCGCCCGGATTGCCCGGAAAACGCAAGGCCTGCGGCTCCACAATCAAATCGCCGGTATTTGGAAAAAGGCGCACAAACCACGCTACGGCTTGCGTCAGCCAACGGTCGAGCGTGAGGAACCAGGGCGGAGTTATGTCTTTGCCGAAAAGGTACATCATGTCGCCTGCCATATCGCCGTCAATCGCTATTTTCCACGAAAAATGGAAGAAAAACAGCAATGCCAAAAACCATAAAATGCCGGTGTAAGGCTTTATAAAGTCGGGTATCCGTTTGTTCATTTTCATAAATGAGGATACAAAGGTAGGGAAATTTTTCGGAAAAAGGAAAAATTGAATATGTTTACTTATGCTTATAAAACAAAAAAAAGCAGGAAGACCAAGTCCTCCTGCTTTTTCAAATTTATTTGCGTCGAAGATTTACATCATCCCGCCCATTCCGCCGCCCATCGGGGGCATTGCGGGCGCTGGATTTTCTTCTTTTTTCTCGCTGATTACGCACTCGGTGGTCAGGAACATACCTGCTATGGAAGCGGCATTTTCCAAAGCCACGCGAGCTACCTTGGCAGGGTCGATAACGCCTGCTTTGTAAAGGTTCTCGTAAACGTCGGTACGTGCGTTGTAGCCGAAATCGGCCTTGCCTTCTTTCACTTTCTGGGCAACAACTGCGCCTTCTTTGCCCGCATTTTCTACAATCTGGCGCAAAGGCTCTTCGATAGCGCGTTTCACGATTTCGATACCGGTAACTTCGTCTTCGTTTTCGCCTTTCAGTCCGGCCAAATCTTCGATAGCGCGGATGTAAGCCACGCCGCCGCCGGGGATTGTGCCTTCTTCGATTGCAGCGCGAGTAGCGTTCAGAGCGTCGTCAACGCGGTCTTTTTTCTCTTTCATCTCAACTTCCGAAGGAGCGCCCACGTAAAGTACTGCAACTCCGCCTGCCAATTTTGCAAGGCGTTCCTGCAATTTTTCGCGGTCGTAATCCGAAGTTGTAGTTTCGATTTGAGCCTTGATCTGACCTACGCGAGCCGAGATAGCGTTCTTTTCGCCTGCACCGTTAACGATGGTTGTGTTGTCTTTCGTAACGGTAATTTTTTCGGCGGTACCCAGCATATCAACCGTTGCGCCTTCGAGTTTCATTCCTTTTTCTTCGGTGATGACAACTCCGCCTGTCAAAACGGCAATATCTTCGAGCATTTCTTTGCGGCGGTCGCCAAAACCCGGAGCCTTTACGGCACAGATTTTCAAGGAGCCGCGCAAACGGTTCAGCACCAATGTTGCAAGCGCTTCCGAATCAATATCTTCTGCTATAATCAACATCGGACGACCGGTTTGTACGGTTTGTTCGAGGATAGGCAGAATGTCTTTCAAAACCGAGATTTTCTTGTCGTAAATCAGGACGTAAGGATTTTCGAGTTCGGCTTCCATCTTTTCGGTATTGGTAACGAAATAGGCGGAAATATAGCCGCGGTCGAACTGCATACCTTCAACTACATCAACGTAAGTGTCGATGCCTTTCGATTCTTCAACCGTGATAACGCCTTCTTTTTTAACCTTTTGCATTGCTTCTGCAATCAGTTCGCCGATAGTTTCGTCGCCGTTTGCCGAGATTTTTGCAACGTTTTTGATTTTGCCGAAATCTTCGCCGATAGCCTGCGACTGTTTTTTCAGCGATTCTACAACTTTTGCGACAGCCTTGTCGATACCGCGTTTCAAATCCATAGGATTTGCGCCTGCGGCAACATTTTTCAGGCCGACAGTGATGATAGACTGCGCCAAAACGGTAGCGGTAGTTGTGCCGTCGCCCGCATTGTCATTGGTTTTGGAAGCAACTTCCTTAACCAACTGGGCTCCCATATTCTGGAAGGGGCAGGAAAGTTCGATTTCCTTTGCCACTGTTACTCCGTCTTTTGTGATTTGCGGAGCGCCGAATTTCTTGTCAAGAATAACGTTACGACCTTTCGGACCGAGCGTTACTTTAACTGCGTTTGCCAACTCGTCAACGCCTTTTTTCAGGAGGTCGCGAGCGTCAATATCAAATTTAATTTCTTTTGCCATAATGCTTTAAGATTTTTTTAATTTTTCAAAACGTTAATTTTCAATTGAAATCAGATGATTGCCAAAACGTCAGATTGGCGCATAATCAGGAATTTCTCGCCGTCGAGTTCGATTTCCGTACCGGCATATTTGCCGTAAAGAACCTTGTCGCCTGCTTTCAGAACCATTTCTTCGTCTTTGGTTCCGTTGCCTGCTGCAATCAC
>JAISUN010000027.1 GCA_031272085.1 Dysgonamonadaceae bacterium
GCCGCATTGATGCCGCCCTGCGCTGCAATCGAGTGAGCGCGGCGGGGCGAATCCTGAATGCAGAAATTCAGAACATTGAATCCGAGTTCGCCGAGCGACGCGGCCGCCGAAGCGCCTGCCAATCCCGTTCCCACGACGATGATGTCGAGGCGGCGTTTGTTAGCCGGATTCACCAATTTTTGATGGTCTTTATAATTTGTCCACTTTTCGGCGAGTGCGCCCTGTGGTATTTTTGCATCTAATTTTGTTGCCATAATTACTATTCATTATTTAAATAAGAAAAACCAAACCGGAACTGCGGCAAACATCAGCGCAATGATAGTTGCAACGATGTTCGACAGGACTTTCAGCCGCGAAAACCAGATTTTCCCGTTAAAGCCGACGGTCTGAAATGCGCTCCAAAAGCCGTGTGTGAGGTGAAACCACAGAGCGGCGAGCCATACAAGGTAAATCACTACGTACCACCACTGATGGAAAAGTCCGATAACCAATTCCGAACCTTCCTTTACTGCGTCGGGGCTTTCGATGAGTTCTGCAAACTGCATTTTGTACCAGAAATTGCAGAGGTGGATTATAAGTCCGACGACGATTACCAAGCCAAGTACGTACATGTTTTTAGCCGACCATTCGGTGGGCGTTTGGTTCGACGAGGCGTAGCGGTCTGTTCCTCGGGCTTTCCGGTTTTGGAGCGTGAGCAGCGATGCAAACAGGATATGAATAACCACGCCTGCCGCCAAGACGAGCGTTCCGACTATTGCATACCAGTTTGCGCCCAAAAATTCGCAAATCATATCATAGCCGTCCGTTGAAATGACCAATACCAGATTCATGCTCGCATGAAACAGTAAAAACAAAATCAGGAAGATACCAGAAATGCTCATGATGAACTTCCTTCCGATAGATGAATTTAATAGCCAATACATAAGTTTTTATGTTAATTAAAAATTACTGCAAAAATAGTTAAAAAAAACGAAATGAGCAAGGTTTTCCGCAAAGTATTCCGTTATTTGGAATAATTATAATTATGGCCGACGGCTTTACACAAACGATTCTTCGTCCCAGCCGAGTTTTATCAAGTCAATCTTGGCGGGGTCGCAAGTGCCTAAATGATAGCGGGTATCGGCTATCTCTATGTGCTTTGCCGGAGGATTCAGCGGCTTGTCTTCGCCGAAAAACAGGTTGCGTTTTGCCTGAATAATCCGAAGTCCGACCGAATCGACCGCTACCGGGTCGAATCCCATTATCAGTCCGCTGTATTTCCACATATACTCTTCCGAAGCGTCCTGCGGAGTGCGGTGATGGAAAAGCGGGTTGAACATCACAAGGATATTGAGCCGGGTTTTGCCTTTTACCATCGGCAGTTCGTGCAGAGCGGCGAGGCTTGCGCAGGAATCGTCGTGATACGAGGGGCGGTTGTCGGCAAACATAATGTAGTTTTTTATGCAGGTGCCAACGCCCGACCAAGCGTGCGTCCGCATTGGGCGGACATTTATCAGCGCCGTTGAGTTCTGGAAAACATCGTCTTTCAGCACTCCGCGGTCGTTCACGCTTACGCGGTCGGCCGGAATGCCTGCGGCTATTACCCGCTCTTTCAGAGCCTCGTTTACAACCTCCGGAGTGGGGAATTTGTTCCATTCGTTAGTCTTTATTCCAACTGTGTCTGTGGGTTTTACGATTTTTGCCCATGCTTTTTTGGGGTCTTTTTGACCGGTCAGCCGGCAAATTGCCTCGTCGAGCATCTGCCCTGCAATTACGGGGTCGGGAGCCTCGCCCGAAGCAAACAGTTTTTCGTTGCGAATCAGGATTACCTTACTATTTTTTGCCGCGGTTTCCGTTCCAAAAGCGAACGAGGGCAATGGCCTGTTCATCAAAACTCCGGCTCCGGCAGCCAGAACTGCCGTCTTTTTCAATAAATCTCTGCGTGTCATTAATCTGTCCATAATACTCTGTGTTTTTAAAGTTAATAATGCAACAAATATACGCAGTTTTTTTGAAATTTGTCTAATTTGGACTAAATTCATCGTTTTTTCCCACTTTTTGAATGTTGTTTGTGCGAAATTTTTTATATTTGTGTCGGCAAAATGAAACATTCATTAGGCCATAAAGTTTATAATCATTTAAAAATCAATTTATTATGTCAGAAAAGAGTGTTAAAGGAACTAAAACTGAACAAAATCTGTTGAAATCGTTCGCGGGCGAAAGTCAGGCGAGAACCCGCTATACTTTCTTCGCAAGCGTTGCCAAGAAAGAGGGTTACGAGCAGATTTCGGCCATTTTTACGGAAACAGCCGAACAGGAAAAAGAACACGCAAAAAGGTTTTTCAAGTTTTTGGAAGGCGGAATGGTCGAAATAACAGCAAGTTTTCCGGCCGGAGTTATCGGCACGACCGAAGAGAATCTTATCGCTGCGGCTGCCGGCGAAAACGAGGAATGGACAGAACTCTATCCCGAATTTGCGAGAATCGCCGAAGAAGAAGGATTTCCCCAGATTGCAGTTGCCTACCGGATGATTACCAAGGTTGAAGAACAGCACGAAATCCGCTATCTGAAACTGCTTGACAATCTTCAAAAAAACGAGGTTTTCAAGAAGGAAGAAGAAACCGTTTGGCAGTGCCGCAACTGCGGATATGTTCACACAGGCAAGAGCGCTCCCGACAAATGTCCGGCCTGCTTGCATCCGCAAGCCTATTTCGAGGAAATGAAGAAAAATTACTGATTTTTCAGGAATTTGCGCTGCTAAATTACACTAAACGCGCCGATTTACAGATATTTATCTTTAATCGGCGCGTTTTATGTTATTCTATAATAGTCAATTTAGCCCAAATTCCTGGTGCATACGCGGAATATCTATGTCGCGGAAGCCTTTGCGGAGCAGCCTTCGCTTAAATTCGTCCTGAACTTCCGGCTCGCCGTGAACTATGAACAGCCGCTTTATTTCGCCGCTGTCCTGGCAGGAAAGATACTGGCAAAGGTCGTTGTAATCGGCGTGGGCGCTCATCGAATTGAGGCTGACGATATCGGCTTTCACAGTGTATTTTTCGCCGAAAATGCCTACCGTTTCGGGATGTTCTTTCAGTCTCGCGCCCAGCGATTCGGGTTCGCAGTAGCCAATCATCATTATTGTGTTCCGCCAGTTTTCGATGCTGTTGGCAATATGATGTTTTACCCGTCCGGCTTCGGCCATTCCCGAGGCCGAGATGATTACCGAAGGGCTGAAATTGGTGTTCAGGGCTTGCGAATCGCGCTTGTCGGTAATGTACTTCAATCCATGGAAATAGAAGGGGTCGCGGTCGTTTTTCAGCAGTTTTTGCACCGAGCGGTTGAAACATTCGGAGTGGCGTTTTACGATTTCCGTAATCTTTACCGATAAAGGACTGTCCACGTAGTATTTAACGGCCGGCAGTTCGCCGTCGAGTTCGAGGTCGTTGAGCGAATAGAGCAGTTCCTGCGTCCGGCCGACGCTGAAAGCCGGTATTATCAGTTTCCCTTTTTTATGCAAGCAGGTTTCGCGGATATTTTTGAGCAGGTCAACGGCGTAAGTTTCTATTTTGTCGTGTAATTTGTTTCCGTAGGTCGATTCGATTATTATATAATCGGCATGCGGAAATGTCTGCGGCGAGTGCAAAATGGGGTCGCCGTAGCGGCCGACGTCGCCGCTGAAAGCAAGCGTAGCCGATTTTCCGTTTTCCCGCAAATACAGGAAAACAGTAGCGCTGCCGATGATATGGCCGCAGTCGAAAAGTTCAACCTCTACGCTGTCGTCGATTCGCGTTTTCCGGTTGTAATCAATCTCGCGGAAGCGGTCGAAAGTATTGCGGACGTCGTCTTCGGTGTAAAGCGGTTCCAGCAATTTCCGGCCTTCTTCGCGGCGTTTCTTATTTAAAAATGTAATATCCTGTTTTTGAATGGCGGCCGAATCGAGCAAAAGGGCTTTCGTAACGTCGATTGTGGCGGGGGTTGCGTAAATTTTCCCCTTAAAGCCGTCTTTTACCAATTTGGGCAGTAATCCTGAGTGGTCAACGTGAGCGTGCGACAGGAAGACATAATCAACTTCTTCGGGCTTGAATCCCCAAGTGCGGTTCAGCAGGTCGGTTTCGGAGCCTTTACCCTGAAACATTCCGCAGTCGAGCAGGAAACGTTTGCCGTTATTCAAACTCACAAGATGCTTGCTGCCCGTAACTGTACGAGCCGCTCCGTGAAATGCTATCTTCATAATATGTTTATTAATAGATAGTTATTTCATCGTAAACGGGTTTAACTATCACAACTCCGTCTTTATTGACGATGCCTTGTTTCCCGTTTTTATAAACCTTATAACAGTTATCTTTTGTCTTTTCTATTGCATTGTATTGAGGCACAATCATTTCCGTGCCGTCTTTGGTAATCAGCCCCCAGAGGTCGTCTTTCACAGCAAAGGCGCGTCCGTCGTCGAATTTATCGATGTATTTGTACGAAGGCGGTACAATCTGCTTCCCGTCTTTGTTGAGTAGGCCGTATTGTCCGTCCGAAATCACGATAAATACGTCATTATCCTTTGCTTTTACTTCGTCGTAAGCGGGTTCAAACATTATCGTTCCGTCGTCGGCCAACATCCCGACTTTGCCGTTGAGGAGGGTTTTGTAACCGTCTTTGCAGGGGAAAACGCCGGCGTATCGCGGAGCGATTGTTTCCATTCCGCTCTGGTTCAGCACGCCCCAAAGTCCGCCACGCATCATCATAAAATTGTTGCCTTTGATTTTCTTAATCATCTGGTAACGAGGCGCTATGACTTCGGTTCCCTTGTCGTTGATAAGGCCGAAAACCGTGTCGCGAACAACGATTGCGTTGCCCTTGTCGAAGTCGTAGATGTAATTGTAGGTTGGAACGACGATTTCGAGGCCTTTGTCGGTCAGAAGCCCCATTTTTCCGTTCAGCAACACGTGTGCGCGTCCGTCGTCGAACTTTCCGATGAAATCGTATTTCGGCTCGGTCAGAACAACGTCTTTATTGCTTTTCAAGCCGTATTTCCCGTCTTTGAGGTAAGGAAGGACCTTGCCTTTCTCGTCGGGCAGGTAGGCGGTGCGCTGTCCGATTTCGTTCACTGCGGCAATTTCCGTGCCTTTGATTGCCGGAGCGACTTTTTTGTCGAACGATTCAATTACGTCGTATTCGGGGCTAACTATTTCGTTTCCCGACTTGCTGATGACGCCGAATTTGCCGTCAACATAAACTCTTGCCCATTCTTTTTCGGATTTCTGGGCATTCAGGCCAGTAGCGAAAAAGAGAACGGCCAATGAAATCAAAGCCGCTTTCAGGGCTGATTTCAGAGAATTTGTCAAATTACTTTTCATACACATTTTATTTATCAGGTTAAATAAATTAATGCTGCAAAAATAACTAAAAATTTTGTATTATTGAAAAATATTTGCAAATTTGAAAAATAGTTGTATCTTATTTCAGATGAATACCAATTTAGACAAGGGAAAAAATAAAGTATTAATCATTTTTTTGCTGTATTAGCAGAAAAATCTTAAATTTGCAGTTTTATTGCAGTAATGAAAAAACTTTTGTTGTTTTTCGCGCTTTTTTGCCTCTCGGCCGCGCTGCAAGTTTCGGCGCAGGTCAGTTACGGAGGGCGTCCTCGAACGGCTCAAATGCAGGCTTTGAGGGCTGTCGCTTCTCTGCATTTTTTTGAAATGCCGAAATTTAACCTCGATTCTGTTTTGGCCGAAGACCGCGTTGCTGCCGGCGAATTGCGGAGGCCGTACCGTTTTGCCTACAAATTTTACACCAATATCGACAAATCGCGCGACGGCGAATTGAGCATACTTGCCGACGGGACAAAGGTTTGGCGAATCGGAATCCGTTCCGGGGGAGCGGCCTCAATCAACCTTTTGCTGACCGATTTTTTGCTTCCGAAAGGCGGCAAACTATTTGTTTATTCAGCAGATAACCAATCGTATGCCGGCGCTTTCGACGAGCGGAACAACTCGCCGCAGCGGGTTTTGCCAATCCGCCCGATTGCAGGCGATGCCGTAATTGTCGAATATTCAGAGCCTTGGGACGCCGAATTTGAGGGAAATTTCATCATTTCGGAGGTCAATCACGACTATCGCGGAGTTTTGCGGGCAGAACCCGGAAGCGACAACGGCAGCGCCTATCTTTGCATGCCGGACGCGCTTTGCGGCGGTTTGCCGGAAGAAATAATCCGCTCCACAGTTTTGGTTATCCTCAACGGCAGCACGCTTTTCAGCGGTTCGCTCGTCAATAATACCGCCGAGGACGGCCGTCCATATATGCTGACCGCCGTTCACTGCCTCAACAACGAGTTTCCGGCAATCCAAACGGACGAATATTACCGGCAAAAAGCGGCTACGGCCATCGCTTTTTTCAATTACAACCGCCCCTTTTGCGACAACAGCCTGAAAATCAAGGGTACAGAAGAAATGAGCATCGCAATCGCCGAACCCAGAGTGATTTACCCGGAAAACGACATCGCCCTGCTCGAATTTCAAGAAACGCCGCCCGACTATTACAACGCTTATTATGCGGGCTGGAACATTGCCGATAACGGGAAAAATCCGCCTTACACAAATCTGCACCATCCAAATGCGGCTGTCAAAAAATATGGAATCGCAAATTCCGTTCTTGATTCTGCCAACTTCAATACGTCTATGTTTCAGGGACTTACGCATTGGCGAGTGAATTATTGGAGCGTCGGCTCAACTTATTCAGGCTCGTCAGGCTCCCCGCTTTTTAACAGTAATGGGCTGATTATAGGCGGGTTAACAGGCGGAAGTTCGACGTGCAGCGGCTCGTTGCCCGGCAATGAATCGGATTATTTCTACATTCTCGGCAATGGCTGGATAACCGGAAATGCCGCCAATCAACTGAAAACTTACCTGAATCCTCTGGATATTGAAGTTGCTTCCTGTCAAGGCCTTGACCCGAACAGCCAAAACCCTCTTATCCGCCTCAGCCATATCGACTATTCGGCGGGCGATGCGCTGATTGCAAGCCGTTTGAGCGAGCCTGACGAAGGATACGTATTCGGAAACAGCAACAGGAATACAACCGAGTTTGCCGAAGAATTTTCGGTTGCCGAAACCTCGCTGTTGAAAGGCGTTTTCCTGTATTTGCCGAAGATGTACGGAAGTTCTGCCACCGGAGTGGAAATTTCGGTTTATTCCGGAAATAACGCGCCTGAAAATAAACTCGCAACAGCCGAATTCTCGGCAAAATACCTGAATTATACGAGCGGAGGCGGATTTGCCGAACAAAACAAGAATTTGGCTGCCAATTCGACGGAAAACTTTGTCTTGTTCGACGATTCGGTAAAAGTGAACGGGAAATTTTTCGTTTCATACAGCATAAATTATTCTACCACAGCCGATTTTTGCGTTTATAACGCACAGTTCGGAGAAGCCTCGAAAGCAAATACCGCCTGGCTGAAAAACGAAAGCGGAGTTTGGCAAAAAGCCTCTGATTATCCGCTGTTTGCGAAGAATACGGCGCTGGCTGTTACGGCTCTGCTCGTGAAATGCGATTCGGACAACGGGATTTCGCAGCCTTACGGCGGAAATTCGGCATATTACGACCGCAAAAGCCGCTTGCTGACCGTAGATGTTCCAGACAGCCAAGGTTGGATTTCGGTGTATTCCGTTGACGGACAACTGATTCGGAAATTTGCCGTGCAGTTTGGCCGGAATCAATATTCCCTCGACAAAAAACCGGCCGGAACAGTCGCAATAATCAGATTTGAAGGGGGAAAAACCACATTTGTTAAAAAAATTATTCTGTAAAATGAAAATATTTCCCGATTTTTATTGAAAATTCAGGGAAAACCCTTAAATTTGCAGCATAAACTTATAAAAAGAAATAGTTTAAATTATTTATTAAAAATTTTTGTAATAATATGAACAGAAAAATCTTATTTCATCTATTGTCGGCAACTATCCTGACAGTACTTGTAACGGCTTGTTCTTCCGGATTGAAGCCGCTTACCTCGGATTACGTGAAAGCAACTCCCCAGCCCTTGGAATTACAGGCAGGCAAAGTTCCCGTAACAATCAACGCCACATTTCCGGCCAAGTATTTCAACAAGAAAGCCGTTGTTACCGTAACTCCGGTTTTGCGTTACGAAGGCGGCGAAGCCTGGGGTACATCCTACACGTACCAGGGCGAAAAAGTAGCAGGCAATGGACAGGTAATACCTGAAAGCACAGGGGCTAACGTAGTTATGACTTCGAGTTTCGATTACGTTCCCGCAATGCAGAGTTCCGAACTCTATCTGACATTTACGGCGAAAGTCGGAAGCAAAGAAATAGCGCTTCCCGAAGTTAAAATCGGCGACGGAGTGCTTGCTACCGCAGGCCTGCTCGACGCTTCATCGGAAACGCCGGTCATCGCTCCCGACAAGTTCCAGCGCATCATCAAAGACGCTTACAATGCCGACATTATGTTCCTCATTCAGCAGGCCGAACTCCGTTCGAGCGAATTGAAAAAGGAAGCCCTTGCCGACTGGAAAAATACGGTAACTAACGCAAGCCAGGCTCCCAATCAGAAAGTTGATGTTGAAATTCAGGCTTACGCTTCGCCCGACGGCGGACTCGACCTGAACGAAAAGTTGGCCGCTAACCGCGAATCAAACACCAATAAATATCTGAATAAAGAACTGAAAAAGGCTAAAATCGACGTTCCGGTCAGCGCAAAATACACTGCCGAAGACTGGGAAGGTTTCAAAGAATTGGTCGAAAAATCGAATATTCAGGATAAAAACCTGATTTTGAGCGTGTTGTCGATGTACAAAGACCCCGAACAGAGAGAACGCGAAATCAAAAATATCTCGTCGGTATTTTCGGTTTTGGCAGACGAAATCCTGCCTCAACTCCGCCGTTCGCGCCTCACAGCCAACATCGAAACCATTGGCAAAAGCGACGAAGAACTTGCTCAATTAGCCGTTCAGAATCCTAAATCCCTTTCGGTTGACGAACTGCTTTATGCTGCAAATCTGGCTCAAAGCCTGACCGACAAGGAAGCCATCTACAAAAAGGCTGCCGAACTTTATCCTAACGATTTCCGCACGTTCAACAACCTTGGCGTTGTAGAATATCAGGAAGGCAAAATTGCCGATGCAGAAGCCGCTTTCACAAAGGCGCTTTCGCTTTCGGGCAACGCTCCGGAAACCAATCTGAACCTCGGCCTCGTTTCGATGTTGAAAAACAACCTCACGCAGGCGCAGCAATATTTCGGCAAGGCTTCGAGTTTGGCCGACGCCGGTAAAGCCGCAGGTTTGCTCGCTATTGCAAACGGAAATTATTCGCAGGCTGTAAGTTCGTTCGGAAATTCGGCAAGCAATAATTCGGCTCTGGCTCAACTGTTGAGCAAAGATTACAGCAAGGCTCTTTCGACCTTGAACGCAGTCAGCGCTCCAAATGCGACGACCTCCTATTTGAAAGCCATCGTTTCGGCAAGAACTAACGACGTAAGCGGCGTAGTATCGAACCTGAAAGAAGCCATCAAATTAGACCCCACGTTAGTTACGAAAGCGGCAAGCGATTTGGAATTTTCAAAATATCTGACCAATTCACAATTTGCAAGTCTGCTCAAATAAAAAACGATATTCCTTATTTTAATAATGATAACGAGGCTGCCGGAAGCAGCCTCGTTTTTTATTTACTAAAAGAAATTTTTCAGAATTTACAGAATATAGTTACTTTGAGGATTGAAACTGCGTTTCTGCAAAAATTTCATAAGATAAAGGTTAATATTCAGATTTTTTTGTATTTTTGTGAAAAAATTTATTTGGAAATTCTCATAAAACAATAAAAAAACAGAAACAAAATGAAATGCAAACTCCTAATTATTAGCCTTTTATCCTGCATTTCCGTTCTGGCTCAACAGCCGAGAACCGAAATTTTATTAGAAAAAAACTGGAAATTCTCGCGGACAGACGAGGCGGCTGCCGCAAAACCCGATTTCAACGACGCAAAATGGCAAACGGTAACCGTCCCGCACGACTGGGCTGTTTACGGGCCTTTCGACGGCAACGCCGACGTCCAAAACGTGGCAATCATTCAGGACGGCGAAACGGAAGCCTCGATGAAAGCCGGACGCACAGGCGGTTTGCCCTTTATCGGCGTCGGCTGGTACCGGCTGCGATTCGATGCCGACAGTTTCGGCTCCGACAAGGCCGCAGAAATAATTTTCGACGGCGCAATGAGCAACGCCCGCGTCTATCTCAACGGCTCCGAAATCGGCTACTGGCCTTACGGATACAACAGTTTCCATTTCGACCTTACTCCGTTTTTGAAGCAGAAAGACAATGTTTTGGCTGTCCGTCTCGAAAATTTGCCTGAATCATCGCGCTGGTACCCCGGAGCAGGGCTTTACCGCAATGTTCATCTCGTCATTACCGATAAAACGCATATTCCGGTCTGGGGAACTTATCTTACAACTCCTTATGTGTCAGAAGAATACGCCAAGATAAAAATCATTACAAAGATAGATTATCCGGGCGATTTGCCGAAAAATTGCCGTTTGAAAACCGAAATACGGGACGCTTCCGGCCTGATTTTAGGCATAAATGAAACCAACAACCTCAACCGTTTCGACGAAAACGGAGTTGAGCAGAATTTGAATGTTGCCGAACCGAAACTCTGGTCGCCCGATTCGCCATATCTATATACCGCAGTATCAGAACTTTACATTGGCAACAAGTTAGTTGATGAATACGAAACCCGCTTCGGAATCCGCAAAATCGAAATCATCCCCGACAAGGGAATGTTTTTGAACGGAAAACCGATAAAATTCCGCGGCGTCTGCAATCATCACGACCTCGGCCCTCTGGGAGCGGCCGTCAATGTCAGCGCCCTGCGCCGGCAGTTGACGATTCTTAAAGATATGGGCTGCAACGCAATCCGCACTTCGCACAATATGCCTGCGCCGGAATTGGTGCAACTTTGCGATGAAATGGGATTTATGATGATGGTCGAATCCTTCGACGAATGGCAGTTTGCAAAATGCAAAAACGGATACAATCTTTATTTTAAAGAATGGGCTGAACGCGACCTCGTGAATATGCTCCATAATTACCGCAACAACCCCTCGGTAGTGATGTGGAGCATTGGAAACGAAGTGCCGGGGCAAGGCAGTCCCGAAGGCGCAAAAACAGCGCGTTTCCTGCAAGATATTTGCCACCGCGAAGACCCGACGAGGCCGGTAACAATGGGAATCGACCAGGCCGAAAACGCGATGAAAAGCCATTTTGCTTCAACAATGGACGTTGTGGGATTCAATTACCGCCTGCAATTTTACCAGCGTGCTTACCGCGAACTTTCGCAGAGCATAATACTTGGCAGCGAAACGGCTTCAACATTGAGTTCCAGAGGAATTTACAAATTCCCCGCCGAGCGCGTTAGCAGGCCTTTTTATCCCGACGGGCAATGTTCGTCTTACGACCTCTCGGAGCCGGGCTGGTCGAACTTGCCGGACGACGATTTTGTCCAGCACGACGACTATCCATGGTGCATCGGCGAATTTGTCTGGACGGGCTTCGATTACCTTGGCGAGCCTACGCCTTACAGCCAATGGCCGAATCACAGTTCGATGTTCGGAATCATTGATTTGGCAGGCATTCCCAAAGACCGGTACTATCTTTACCGCAGCCATTGGAATCCATCGGCCGAAACGCTGCACATCCTGCCTCACTGGAACTGGCCGGGACGCGAAGGGCAGACAACTCCTGTTTTTGTTTACACAAATTATCCGGAAGCCGAACTGTTTATCAATGGGAAAAGCCAGGGCAGACAAAAAAAGGACGAAACGATGACGGCTGCAAAAACCGACTCGAAAGAAGCGCAGAAGGAAATGCTCCGCCAGCGCCGCTACCGCCTTATGTGGCAGGATGTAAAATACGAACCCGGAACAGTGAAGGTTGTGGCCTACGATAAGGACGGAAAAGCCGTTGCAGAAACGGAAATCCACACTGCCGGACAGCCTCATCATTTAGTTTTGGAAGCCGACAGAAGCAAGATTAAATCCGACGGCAAAGACTTGTCGTTCATCCGCGTAAAGGTTGTTGATAAGGACGGGAATCTTTGTCCCAATGCAGAAAATCTGATAAGTTTTTCCGTTAAGGGAGCGGGAACATACCGTGCAGCCGCTAATGGCGACCCACGTTGCCTCGATATTTTCCATCAGCCGCAGATGCACGCTTTCAGCGGCCAACTGACGGCAATAGTCCAGTCGGGCGAAACGAAAGGCAAAATCGTTTTTGAGGCAAAATCGGGAGGAATAAAATCGGAAAAAATAGAAATTGAGGTAGAGTAACTATTTGTAAATAGCGAAGATACAAGGCCGTTTCGCAAGGTCGGGCAGTTGCCGTTTTTTCCATTCGGTTACAGTGGCGGTTTTTATACATTCCGTTTCGAGCGTAATATCGGCAGCGATGCAGAGTTTGGTTGCGGGACGGCAGGTTTTCAGGATTTCCTGCGCAAGTTTCCCGTTTCGATAGGGCGTTTCGATAAAAAGTTGAGTTTGATTTTCGGAATAAACTTTTTGTTCAAGCGTCTTTAATGCTCTGATTCTCTGGTCGTTATCAATGGGCAAATAGCCGTTGAAGGCGAAATTTTGGCCGTTGAATCCCGAAGCCATCAGAGCAAGCAGAATCGAAGAAGGCCCAACAAGTGGCACAACGCGAATCCCCTTTCTTTGCGCGATTGCAACCACATCGGCGCCCGGGTCGGCAATGGCGGGGCAACCGGCTTCGGAAAGCGCCGCAACCGGAAAACCCGCTTCGGCAGGCTTCAAAAAATCGGACAGTTCGGCCGGCGAAGTGTGTTTGTTGAGCGTGAAAAATGTCAGGCTGTCGATGTCGATTGACGGCTCGGTTTGTTTAAGAAAACGGCGGGCAGTCCTCGCATTTTCAACAATGAAATGCTTGACAGACAGGATAATATCCCTGTTGTAAGAAGGAAGGACTTTTGAAATTTCCGTCTCGCCGAGCGTAACCGGAACAAGGTAAAGATTTGCCGCCATAATGCTTTTAATTTGCGCAAAGGTACGAAAAAACTTGGATATTTACCGCCAAAATCTTATCTTTGTTGCCCAAAAACAGGGTAAAAAGTTTTAATGGAACGAATAAACAGGGAAAGTATTTACGAAATTCTGCAACCGGCAGGCAGCAGCGGGCTTCAAGTCGAAATTATCGCTTTGCACCTGATTAACAAGTTTTTGGGACTTTTCGACGCCAAGCCCTTAGACCGCGAAAAAGTGAAATCGAAAGTCAACCGCATCCTGCTGGCCGACGTCAAACGAAAGCGGGGAAGCGTGTTTGCCCGCGCCATTAATCCCAAAACCGGTAGACCGTTCAGAGGCCGCTACCGCGTAAAGTCCGATAAAAATCCCTTTATTTCAAGCAATTATCTTATCTGATTCAGCGTTTCCCTGCTAAATCGGCAATTAGGCAAATTATTCTTTTTTATACTAAATAAATTTTTCACAAAATTAGTAATTAGTTGTAATACAGCCTGAAAAACTTCGTTAATTGTTGTTAATTTCGGGTTGTAATTTTTGTTAGAAATTTCCGCCTTCACTTCAAATAATCCTCAAAATACCGCGTAATTTTCTCGTGCAGATGGACGCGCGAGGGGCCTGTCATATTATGTTCCTGACCGGGATAGACAAAATAATCGGGATAGGTGCGGGCTACGATACAGGCGTCGAGAAACGAGAGGCTGTTTTGCCAAACCACTGTCGGGTCGATGTCGCCGTGAATGAGCAGAAAATGGCCTTTCAGATTTCCGGCAAGACGTTTCATATCCGTATCGCGGTACCCGTCGGGATTTTCCTCCGGCGTATCCATATAGCGCTCGCCATACATTACCTCGTAAAGTTTCCAGTCGATGACCGGGCCTCCGGCTACTCCGACCTTGAAAGTTTCGGGATGGCGAAGCATCAGATTTGTCGTCATAAAGCCGCCGAAACTCCATCCGTGAACGCCAATCCGCTCTGCATCGACGTAAGGCAGCGACTTCAAAAATTCCGCTCCGCACATCTGGTCGGCAGTTTCTTCTATGCCCAAATGACGGTGGGTAACGCTCTCGAACTCCATTCCGCGATTGCTCGTTCCGCGGTTGTCCATCGAGAAAACAACATAGCCCATTTGCGCCATATAGAGGCTCCATCCTCGGAGCGAAGCCAGCCAGTTGTTCTTAATCATCTGACTGTGAGGCCCTCCGTAAACATAAACAACTGCCGGATATTTCTTTTTCGGGTCGAAATTTGTAGGCTTGGCCAAATGATAGTACAAATCGGTTTTGCCGTCGGCGGCCTTCAATTTTCCGAGCGTGATTTCCGGCATAACGTAGTCCTTATAAGGATTTTCAGCCGTCTGCAAGCGTACCGGAACAGGCTTTGAAGTTGAATAAAGGTCGATATTCAGCGGGGTTTCAAGATTTGAAAAACGGTCGATGAAATATTTTCCCGAAGCGCTTAAAGCCGGACTGTGAACGCCATTGCCTTTGGTCAGCAGAGTTCGCTTTCCGGTTTTCAGTTCCACTTTATATACTTGATTTTCAACAGGATTACCTTCGTTTGTTACGATAAACAGATTTTTTTCTTCGGCGTCGAAACCGAGAACGGAAAGCGTCTCAAAATTGCCCGAAGTCAGTTGCCGGAGCAGTTTTCCGTCTGTATTGTAGAGATAAAGATGGTCGTAACCGTCGCGCCGGCTTTGCCAAACGAACTGCGAGCCGGTTTTCGTGAGGAACAGAGCCGGTTTTTGAGGCTCGACATAATGCTCGTTGCGCTCCTCAAAGAGGGTTGCGGCAAGTTCGCCGGTAGCGGCGTCGTATTTGTTGTAGCGCAGATGATTCTGTTCGCGGTTCAATTCTGCTATATAAACGTATTTTTCGGTCGGGTCCCAGACGATATTTGTCAGGTAGTGGTCGCGCGGTTCGCCGGTTTTCATATAAACCGTCCGGCCTGTGGCGATGCTGTAAATGCCGAGCGTAACCTCGTGGCTGGCCATTCCCGCCATCGGATATTTTATGTTTTTCAGTTCGGCTTCACGGGCGGAGATATTGACCAGGGGATAATCGCCGACCATTGTTTCGTCCATCCGGTAGAAAGCCAGAAAATTGCCACTCGGCGACCAGAAAGTTCCTTTATTTATTCCAAATTCGTTGCGGTGCACCGACTGTCCGTAAACTATTCCTTCATTAGCGTCTTCCGCTACCGGAGCGGCTTTCCCGTTGGCGTCAACTATGAAAAGATTATTTTTTACGGTGAAAGCGGCGCAGTTGTTAGCATAACAGAAATCGCGATGTTCCCATTCGCGGTTCAGAGGCTGTTCAAAAGCAATTTCCCGCGTTTCGGGATTGAAAAGTATAAATTTATTTTCGCGGGGAAGGCCGATTGACGCAAGTTTTTTTCCCCGTCCAAATGCGATTGAGTTCAGGTTCACATTGTCGTTGCCCAACATTTTTCCGAGTTCCTGTTTTGTTATCAGAAGCCGCTTGTTATCGGGCTTTTCAGGTTCGGCTGCGTAAATCGCGTCCTCGTCCGAAAAAACAAGTTTGTCGCCGAACCACTGTACGCGGTAATCGGTTTTAACAGCGAGATTCGGGTAATTTTTCCCTCCCGGAATCAAATCTTCGAGCGTAAATGTTTTGTTTTGAGCCTCAATGTTCAAGCCCAAAAACAGGATAGCGAAAAGTAAATTTATCTGTCTCATATTCAGTATTTTACAATAACTGTTCGTTAAAAATTATAATTTTGCAAGCCCAAAGGTAGCAATTTTTATTCATTTTTCGTTAGCATTTCGGAAAAATTGGCGTAATTTTGCACCAAAAATATAAAAATGAAATTTGGAAAATTGAAATCAGAACCGCTTGCAGCCCTCGTTTTGAATATGCTGCTGGCGCTGGCGCTCTATTATGCCTGCCGGCTGGCGTTTTACCTGTTCAACCTCGGGCTTTTTCCCGACCTGTCGGCCGAGCATCTGCTCGCGCTGTTTCGCGGAGGTTTGAAGTTCGATGTTTCGGCGCTTATTTACACAAATATCATCTATATCCTGCTGCAAATCATACCTTTCCGCTTCCGCACAAATGCGGTTTACCAGACGGCTGCAAAATGGATTTTCATCGCGGTAAATTCGATAGCGATTATCGCCAACTGCACTGATATTATCTATTTCAGGTTTTCAAACCGCCGGACTACCGCTTCGCTTTTTTCGGAATTTAAACACGAAAATAATGCCCTTAAAGTGCTGGGCGAAGGCATATTAGGCTACTGGTACATAGTCGTTGCGGCCGCAATTCTGATTTTTATCCTGTACAAACTTTATTTCAAACCCAGACCTGCCGGAAAACAAAGGTTCAGCCCGAAGCAAAATATCGCCTATTATGCTGTAAATGTGCTGATTATGGCCGTTATAGTTTACTGCTCGATTATAGGAATGAGAGGCGGAAGCGGACGAGCCACCCGCCCCATAACTATCAGTAACGCAAACGAATACGTAAACAAAAGCGCCGAAACGGCCATTGTCCTCAATACGCCTTTCTGCATCATCCGCACATTGACGAAAAAAGTTTATGCCAATCCGAATTATTTTGCCTCGGAAGCCGATGCAGAGCGTGTTTTCAGCCCCATTCACTATCCGAATCCGAAAGGCGCTTTCCGGCCTCTGAACGTGGTTATCCTCATCATCGAAAGTTTCGGCAAGGAATATTCCGGCTTTTTCAATAGTGATTTGGACGGCGGGCAATACAGAGGCTACACTCCATTTGCCGATTCGCTTTATTCAGAAGGACTTACATTTAAATATTCCTATTGCAACGGGCGGAAATCCATCGACGCAATGCCCTCAATCCTGTCGAGCATCCCGATGTTTTACGAGCCGTTTGTGCTGACGCACTATTCGACCGACGACATCAGCGGCGTCGCCTCAATCTTGAAAGAAAAAGGCTATTATTCGGCATTTTTTCACGGAGCGCCCAACGGTTCAATGGGATTTTCGTCATACGCCCGAAGCGCAGGCTACGACGACTATTTCGGGATGAACGAGTACGGGCATAAGGATTTGGACGGCACTTGGGCGGTCTGGGACGAAGAATTTTTGCAGTTTTTCGCCGAAAAAATGGGCGGGTTCCGCCAACCGTTTGTTACAACGGTTTTTACAGCCTCGTCGCACCACCCTTTCAGGATTCCCGCACGCTACGAAGGCCGCTTCCCCACGGGCGACCAGCCGATTCATAAGTGTATTGCGTACACCGATTATTCACTGCGCCGCTTTTTCGAGGCGATGAGCAAATACGACTGGTACGAAAACACGCTGTTCGTGCTGACTGCCGACCATACCAACCAGACTTCGCACGACGAATATCGCACCGATTTAGGCAGTTATTCGGTGCCTGTGCTGTTCTATCTGCCGGGCGGCGATTTGAAGGGGCTGGTCGATTCCGTACCCGTTCAGCAGATTGACATTATGCCTTCCATTTTGTCCATCCTGAATTACGACAAGCCCTATTTCGCTTTTGGGCAGGACGTTTTCACAACTCCGGCCAAAGATAAATTTTGCGTCAGTTACAACAATCAGATGTTCCAGTTCCTGCGCGGCGATTATTTTATGACTTTCGACGGCCAAAAAACTCACGGAGTCTATGATTTCAAAAACGATAAACTACTTAAAAACAACCTGTTGAACAAAACGCCTGACCAATCCGCCGACGAAAATCATCTGAAAGCAATGATTCAGGTTTACATCAACAGGATTACAGGGAACCGGATGAGGGCGGAGTAAATTGAATATGCGTTTGATTGTTATATTTTGGGGTTTTATGGGTGTTTGTCGAATTTAATATGTTACCAAAATCCTTTTTTTTCGCCATCATAATCAAATTTTATCTTATTTTTATTTTTTATCATCCATTCATAAAGTGCTTTTGCCCATTTATAATCATCGTTTATATCATTGCTTATATAGGGAAATTCCAATTCTTTTGGTACATTTTTGATATATGGATAGACATCGCTCATGGCTTTTAGCCCTGCTGAAATAGTTCTGTCGCCATCGATATTCATTCTTTTATCGCTGTGATAATTCACATCAATAAATCGCCACATTAATTCGTCATCCCTGAAATAGGAAAAATAAACTCTGTCAAAATATTGTCTATAATCCAGCATATTATCTATTACATACTGTTTTTGTTGCTTGTCGCCAAGCCGAGCCAAGGTGTATCGGATGGCTCTTTCTCTTTGTTGCCATTGATTGTCATTCGCTATTGCCTCGGGCAGTTGGGCTTGCAGTATGGGAATACATTCTTTCATATCTAAAAAGCCGGTCATAAAAATTAGGTCATTTGATATTTTTAAATTATCAAATTCTCGTTTTGTATAATTATAAATATTTTCTGCATCCAAACTGTCTCTAATTTTAATATATACCGTTTCATTCTGAATTTCTCGTTCTTTCAGTAATTTATTGGCAATTTTACCCCAAAAAACCGTATCCGGCGGGAACGATTTTTCATATTGAAACCAAATGTCAAACTCTTTTTCTGTTTTTTGTTCTTTTATGATTTCAAAAATTCTTTGTTTTGATTTGGCTGTATAATTCTTCCGTCTGTTCAAATCATAATAGTGTATATCAATTAATGCGTCATAAGAAGGTTTTATTGGATAATAATAATATTCAAGATATATTTCCAATAAAAGTTGATTAACTTTTACAGTGTTTTGTTCCGGATAAATATTCCACATTCTTGCCAATAACGAATGTCCTAAATGATACAAATTAGCATATCTTTCCTGTACAAACATTTGTTGTATCTTACGCGCAATTTTTATACGGTCTGCTTCGCTAATACGTGCATTAGCAAAAATATTATACACATCCGGTGGTGCCTTATATGTCTCTGTGGATAATTCAGCCGCAATGCTGTCTATTTTTGCATTAATGTATGCAAAATCTTTTACCTGCTGTTGAGCACTTACTCTGCTAAAAAGCAGTAAACTTAAAATTAATAAACTTAACTGTTTCATATTATTTGTCATTTAAAAATTTATCATTAATTTTCGTCCATTGCCATTGCCAGAACATATTTTGACCGGTTGAATAGTCCATAAAAATTAAAAATAATCTTCTGCCGGTGGCAATTCTAATTTTTCTTTATTATCAAAAAACCATTGATATATTTTGTTTATTTTTTGTATCACCTCTTTATTTTGCTTATCTTTTGTTGGGTCATAATCTTGTATGTTTGCAGGACTTACAAAATTTTCAATATCGGGAAATGTAAGTTTCAATTCTTTGGGAAAAACATTTAAAAGAACATCTTGTGCATTCCGTATTGTTTTTAGGGATTGTGGAATATCACTACAATTAGAACAAAAATGGTCCCATTCATTCCAATTAAAATTCAATTTCACCCATTTAAGAAATGCTTCTTTTGTTCCCAAATATCTGAAATGTACTGTTTTTTGTTTATACACAGAATCGAGATATGCTTGTACACCTGATTTTGCCAAAGCAAATATACAACCTTCTTTTATTTCGGCATTATTCTCGTTTTCTTCAAATATCCGTTCCAAACAGGGAATAAACCTGTTGTCGTTTAAACTGCCTATCATTAGAATGCAACTCCGTGAGACAGGTCTGTTCATATACAGATTCAATCTCTTTTCTTTTTCACTCCGAACAATACTGTCTAATAAATATTTTTCTGTGATTTTATCATGTTGCGTATGATAATTTTCCATTATTTTTTTTGCCTCTCTTTTGTATTCGTCCATATTAAGATTTTGCTCTATAAAAACAGTCCACGCATTTATATCTTCTGCTCGCCACTTTTTTTCAACAATTTCCAACAACCTGTCTTTTACTTTGTCTGTATAGTCGGAAGATTTGCCAATACTTACTATTACGGAAGACATATAACAAATCTTATCGTACCATATTTCTATGATTCGTTTCCTTATATTCTCTCTATCGGAAAAATCATAGAAGCCTTTCAATAATTCGCCTGCTAAACCATATAATCCAATATATGCTTTTTGGTTATATAATTCGTAAACGTAATCAATTATTTTATTTTGTTCTTCTTCTTGTAAAAAGGCTAATTTTTTCCCATAATTACTCTGAAAATCAAAAAGAAAATCTCCGGCAAAGAGAAATCTCTTTACTGAATATTTGATTTTCAGACTATCTATTGAATGTATCAAATCATTATATTCGCTCGTCGTTTGTGCAGAAATTTGCATGCACAAAACGAAAATACTTATAAAAATAAATGTTTTTTTCATTTTCATATATTTTATTCAAATACTACATTTAGTTTTATCCAATTTTTTAATTCAGAAATCATATGTTGCTTAAAAGAATGAGATGTTACACTAATTAATGCTCTTTTATCATATTTAGAATTGACATAGAGGTTAAAATATTTATCAATCAATGCTTCCCAAGTATAATAATTTGAATAATTCTTAAATTGATTATAAAAATTAAAATTCATTAATAATATAGATTCTATTTGTTCATATTCATAATCTAAAAAAACGATTTTTCCTTTTATATTTAGCAGGTCTATCATATCGTAAAGGAATTCTTTATCCCTAAAATAACAAGCATATTGATAATAACGATATGGTGCTGTGCTAATTATTTCATTTTCTATTCCGTTATAGATTTTGTTGTTATTGATGCTGTCTAACTCTGTAGTAGCCAATAGATGTGAAAGGCTACAAGATTTTTTAATTTGTTGCAATAAAGAATCATTTCCTAACTTTGCGAGTGCCATTTCCATATTTATTTTTCGTTCTTTATTCATACATTTCATATTTATCATTTCCATTTCTATATATGGTATCGCTTCTTTTATTTTCCAACTTCCACAGGCTAAAAATAAATATGGGTTAATACACATATTTGAATAGTTCTTTTTTCGTTTCTCTACCTCTTCACGATACAGCCGCGAATATTCTTCATCGTAACACACTGTATCTTCTTTACAATTTTGCAAAGCGGCAGATTGAATATTTTCAAGCACCTTGCCTTGTAAAGTAAAAATACTATCAATAAAATGATATGGCAAATCCCTTTTCAGTGCTTTTATTATTTTTTTATTTACACTGTCCGGTAGGCTATAATCTGCATCATAGTCCAATATCACACGCTCGAAATAGGGAACATTATCCAGAGTTCGATTTATGAACTCAATTTGCTCTCGCGTTTGAGCCATAATAACACAGTTAAATAATGCTGTAACTATTGTTAATAATACTTTTTTCATTTTTACCTCCTGCTTTTTATAATTAAAATTTATCTAAAATTTCTTGAATTTGTGATTTAAAATACATTGTGCGGTTTAATGTTTTATTTTCCGTACTATAGTCCATATAGTTATTTCGAGAAAATCCTCTTTCGGGATTACCTATTGCATTATCATTGAAAACATCATCTAATCCTAATGTATGTCCTATTTCGTGCGTTATCAATTTATATATATTTTCGTCTTTACATTCGGATTTATCTATAGACCAAATAATTGCAACATTGTTCTTCGACAAAACACCTCCTCTTGCACATCCAGTGCCACCATCCCCTTTGAATTTATATTCAGTCATAACAATATATACCGTATTTGGTAATGTCCCAATTGTTTCGTTCAACCCTTTTTGAATGCAATGATTTTTTATGGCTTTGTATATGGTTAGTTTATCATTTGCAATGCTATTGCTTAGTGTGTCCAATATCTTAATTGAATTCATCGCATTAAAGGACATAAAAGACTGGTTTAAAGATTTATCGTTTAGTTGTATATTCAATAGTGTTATATCTAAAACCTCCCTGATTTTTGTTGTATCTTTAGCATAATAGATAACTTGAACATTAATAGGCGTTTTTTTATACATTCCCACTACTGCAATTCTACCAATCAACATTTTCTTTTGCAATCCATATTTATCATCACGATAAATATTCACATATTCAGGTGTAGTAAAATCATTAACTAAAGAATTGTTTGTGATTGAAACTGTTTTATCAAACAAACTAACATTAATATCACGCGAAGTACTTTCTAAATAAATACTGTCTCCCGATACTTCCTTTTCTTTGAAATTCATTTTCAATAATGCAGCAGGTTGACCTTGTTTTATTGTTAACCACGGAATATATTTTTTTGTTGTTTTTCCTTTCGAGTCCGTAATTGATATTGTTTCATAGTGATTATTTATTTTGGGAAAGGAATTTTCTTTAAAATCTTCCCCGTCGTCAAATCCAAACTCTCCATCATAATTTGATAATGTAGAGAAAGTAACGTAAGGCGATTGCTTAACGACAAAAGCAAATTCAGCAATTTTTGCCTTTTTTTGTTTGCCTTTTTCGTCGGTTATTTTTTCATATATAGTTACCTCTATATCTTCGTCTGTAATGGTAAATTCTTGTGTTAAAGTAGAGTCAATAGTTGCTTTCTTACCATTTTGAATTATCCATTGAATATTAGCAACTTTAATTGAATCACCATTATTTTTTTGCAGTATCATATTTATTTTTTGCTGTTCATAAACAAGTGTCAATTTTCTATCTGTTGTAGCCTTGTTTACATCATCGTTTACAACAATTTCGTAATTATCGGCAAGTCCCGAAATAATAACTTCGTCTAAATCCGTATCACTGCTCCCTTTCTGCCTCACCTCCCCCTTCTCATTAACTTCAAAAACATTTCCGTTTTTATCCTCAATCGTTGTCGGCATTGTTTCCGATTCTATACGGTGTTCCTTGCCTTCGCTGTCGGTTATGATGAACTCGTATTTGCCGTTTTCGCCGCGGGTAAGGGTGTAATC
>JAISUN010000094.1 GCA_031272085.1 Dysgonamonadaceae bacterium
GGCTATAAAACATGGGAAGAAATCGAAACTGTTGCCGCAAAAGCGCGTTTCATCGTTGTTCCCTCGGAGTGGCGCGAAAATAACCCGCTTTCAATCATCGAATCGCTTACGCTCGGAACGCCCGTCCTGGGCGCCAAAATGGGCGGAATCCCGGAAATGATAAACGATGCCAACCAAAACTTTCCAAGTTATGAAAACTTGGAAAGTTTAAAAGGAAATGGAATGTTGTTTGAAAGCCGCAATATTGCTGATTTGAAAGATAAGATAACAGCATTATTTTCCGGAGAAATTAATTTCGACTACGAAACCATTGCCCGAAACGCCCGCGTAAAGTATTGTCCTGAAAACCATTACAACTCAATCATAAAAATCTATGAAAAATAAATGCGATTTATAAAATTTTAACTTATTTTTTACGTTTATATAAGAAAATATAGTTTTATGAAAAATACTATTCAAGGAAGTTTGATTACAACATTTCGTTGCAATGCAAAATGCAACATGTGCAACATTTGGCAAAACCAAACCAAGGCAGATGAAGAAATTACGCCGGAGTACTACGAAAAACTTCCTTCCGGATTGCGGATTAATATTACCGGAGGCGAGGCGACAATTCGGAAAGATATTGATGAGATTTTTCGGATTTTGTACCCAAAAGCATCGCTCCTCGAATTAAGCACCAACGGTTTTCACACCGAAAAAATAGTCGAACTTGCAAATAAATATCCAAATATCCTGATTCGCGTCAGCGTTGAAGGTTTGCCGGCTATAAATGACTCAAAACGCGGACTGAAAAACGGTTTTGACCATGCTCTGCGGACAATTCTCGAACTGAAAAAAACGAAATGCAAAAATATCGGCTTTTCGGTTGTGATTTCACCCGACAACTATAAAGATTTGCTTTATTTGTACGATTTGTGCGTTGCGCTGGATGTTGAACTCGGTAATTCGGTCGTTCATAATTCGTGGTATTTCCATAAACACGATAATCAAATCGTCAGTCAGGAGGCTCTTATGCAGCACGAACTGTTTGTGAAGGCTTTGCTGACCTCAAAACGGCGCGGCTTGAAAAATAAACTCAAAGATTACGGTCGAGCATTCTTCAATCGCAGCATCCATTGCCGATTACGCGGCGATGAAAGCGGATATCGCCCGCCCTGCGGCGCTCTCGACGATTTTTTCTTTATCGACCCCGCGGGGAATGTTTCGCCCTGCAACGGTTCGGAAGAGGAATGGATAATCGGAAATATCAAAGAGGATTCGTTCGAAAACATCATGAATTCGGAGAAAGCAAAAGAAATTGAGCAGAAAGTGAAGGCTTGTTCACGTAATTGCACTTTTGTTGTTACCGAAAGGCATGATATGCTTAGGAGACCGTGGATTCCGATATTCTGGATTATCAAAAACAAAATGCGAATAGCCCGCGGGAAAAATATTTGCTGGGATTGAGATGAAAATTTGCGTTTTCGGCACCAGAGGATTTCCCGATGTTCAGGGCGGAGTGGAAAAACATTGCGAATATTTATATCCGCTTCTTGCTTCCAAAGAGAGAAAAATCATGGTGTTCAGGCGCAAATCCTACGTCAAATCAGGGCTTCAACAATATCAAAATATTGATTTTATCGACTTGCCGTCCACGCGGGTAAAAGGCTTGGAAACTGTTTTACATTCTTTCCTTGCCACTTTGCGCTGTTTGATAATCAAACCGGATATTGTTCATATTCATAATATCGGTCCCGCGCTGTTTTCCCCGCTTTTGAAACTGCTCGGAATTAAAGTTGTACTTACATTCCACAGCCCGAATTACGAGCATGAAAAATGGGATTTGTTTTCTCGTAACATATTGAAACTTAGCGAAAAAATTGCTCTGTCGGTTTCCGATTCCATTATTTTTGTAAGCAACGCGCAACGAAACAAATATGGCGAAAAAATATTGCAAAAATCAGTTTTTATCCCTAACGGTATAATAAATCCCGTCGTAAGAATTGAAGATGATTACTTGAAAAATATTGGCGTTTCAAGAAAAAAATACATTCTCGCAGTTGGGCGCATTACTCCGGAAAAGGGGTTTGATTATCTGATTCGCTCCTTTGAGAAAGCAAATCCGGAGGATTATCATCTTGTGATAGCAGGCGGTGTGGATAACGAAAAAACATATTCCGAAACGCTTAAAAACAGCGTAAGGTCGAAAAAAGTGGTTTTTGCAGGCTTTGTAACCGGAAAACCTTTGCAGGAGTTGTATTCCAATGCGGCGTTATTTGTGTTGCCTTCGTACAATGAAGGAATGTCGATAGTTTTATTGGAAGCGATGAGTTACAGCCTTCCGATTATTGCAAGCGATATTCCGGCAAATAAGGAATTAAACCTTGATAATAATTCATATTTTCCGGTCGGAAACGAAAGAAAACTCGCCGAAAAACTGTCTGATTTCTTTGTAAATCCCATAGAGTCCGTTGTTTACGATATGGACAAATACCGCTGGGAAACAATCGCCGAGCAGACTGCGGCGGTTTATGAAAAAATCCAAATAAATCAGAACTGAAAATAAATAAACTTCTGCAAATCGGCGGTAATGAACTGATAAATAACGAAAACGCTGATTATTACTACTATTCCCAGCGGAACAAGCGGCATTGCGGCGAACCACAGCCGGTAGCGCCGCTTCCAGCGTTCAGGCAGCCAGTGAATCAGCATCCCAAGCGCAATCAGCACAAATACGGCTATGTAGTTGCGCACAATATCGCCGATTATCGAAACGTCCCATTTCCCGCCTATCTGATTGACCATATTCCGCGCCGTATCCCAGGCTGTTTGATTGGCTTCGGCGGGATTGAGGTTCGAGCCTGCGCGGAAAAACAGCCTCGTAAACGTGATGAACGCAAAAGTTTGGAAAATTCCCCAGCACATATCAAGGTAAGAAAACTTCCGTTTTCCGCCTAAAACATTATAAAACAATCGGATAAGCGTTCCGGCAAACAAGATGGCCGACCAGAAAAGCAAAATCGTGAAAACAGGATAATCATAGTGGCATTTAAGGAAGAAAAGAATAAGCGTAAGCCCGGCCAAAAGCGAGGTTCGGAACTGAACGCCACGGTCTTTCCAAAACTTGTAAACCAAAATCCCAAGCCCGTTCAGGCCGCCCCAAATCATAAAATTCCAACTTGCGCCGTGCCAAAGTCCGCCCAGCAGCATGGTGTTCATCATATTGAGGTTGGTTTCGATTTTCCGCTTCCTTTCAGGGCTTAAATACAGGAAAAGCCTGACTACGGTGCCGACGTAAATAACGGCGAAAGTTACCCAAATATTATGGGCTAACATAATGGCTATCAGCCCGATGCCGATGATGCAGGCGTATGTCCCAAAAGTAGCGTTCCGGTTTCCGCCGAGCGGGATGTATAGATAATCTTGCAGCCAGCGCGAGAGCGAGATATGCCAGCGTTTCCAGAAATTGCCCGGATTCGAGGCCTTGTACGGCGAATTGAAGTTTTTGGGCAGATAAAAACCCATCAGCATTGCAACTCCGATAGCGATGTCGGTATAGCCCGAAAAATCGGCGTAAACCTGCAAAGAGTAACCGAAAAGGGCGACAAGATTTTCAAATCCCGAAAACATCGTCGGATTGCTGAAAACGCGGTCAACAAAATTTACGGCAATATAGTCGCTCAAAATAATTTTCTTGGCCAATCCGTTCAAAATCCAAAATACCGCCAGCCCGAAAATCCTCCGCGAAAGATGATATTTTTTGTAAATCTGCGGCACAAATTCGTTTGCGCGGATGATAGGTCCTGCTACTAATTGCGGAAAAAAACTGACGTAAAACGCGAAATTCCAGATATTGTTTACAGGCTTTATTTTCTTCCGGTAAATGTCGAAAATGTAACTGATATTCTGGAACGTGAAAAACGAAATCCCCACCGGCAGCAGGATATTGCCGACGTCGAAACGTTCTTCGCCCGAAAGGGTGTTTCCAATCCAGGAAAAAACGTCGAAAACACGGAAATTGGCCTCGAAAAGCCCGTTAAGAATATCGGTAAAGAAATATGCGTACTTGAAGTAAAAGAGTACCAGCAGGTTAACGATTATCCCGACTACAAAATGCAGGGTTTTCCGTTTTTTCTTCCGCGCCTTGTTTATAAATCCTCCCTGATAATAGTTGAAAACCGTGGCGAACAGCAGAATCAGCACAAAAAGTCCGCTCGTTTTGTAATAGAAAAAGAAACTGACGAAAGCCAGATACATATTCCGCTGCAAAATCCTGTTTTCGAGCAGGCTGAAACCCGCAAAAATCACAGCAAAGAAAGCCCAGAAGTAAAACTGCGTGAACAACAGCGGGTATTCGGGGTTAAAAACAAATATGTCTTTCAGTAATTGAAGAATCATCGCACTATTCATCTAAATTAAGGTAATAATTGTTCAAAGCATCGTAAAACAGGTCGCCGAGCAGGTAATAGCCCTCGCGCGTGAAGTGAATTTTGTCGCGTTTGGCGAGGCCTGCATTTTCCCATTTTTGCATGGAGCCGAGGCCGCCCATAATGGAAAACAAGTCCCAAACGCCGCCTCCATTTTCTTTTGCTATCTCGAAAAATGCTTCGCGAGCCGTCGTTCCGTTGCGGTTTACCGCATAGCGGCGTCGTCGAATACGGCGGAAAGAATCGTTGTTGGTAATGAAAACGAATGCGCAGTCGGGCGAAACATTCCTGACCATTTCTATCAGCCGGTTGTAGCGTTCGATAAACCGGCTTGGGCTGAAATTCGTTCCCGAAGCGTCGTTGATGCCTATCCCGAAAACTACCATGTCGGGATGGAGCAGGCGCAGTTCGGATTCAAAATTTTCACATTCGAGAAACGATGTCAGCGAAGCGCCGTTCACGCCGATAGAATGATAGGTTACGCCCGATTCGCCGTTTTCGGCTACAAATCCGTTCAGGATGAAGCGGTGCGGCCGGGAATCCCGCTGTACAAACTGGATGGTAAACGAATTACAGGTAAGGGGCAGGTCGTACTGGTAAATTCCGGCTTCGGCGTCGTATTTTCCGCGCAGATAAGTCAGTTCGTCGAGTTTAAGTATCGGAATCACAGCCTCTTCGCCGTCGGTCGAGCGGCCGATTAGCAACAGCCGGTCGAAATTCCACTTAAAACCCTCGGATTCGGTATTCAGCAGTATGCTTATTTCGGCGTCCATATCTTCGGTATAAATGGCTATTCCGCCCACTCCGAGCGGGATTTCGCGGTTCCGCTGCACGTTGCGCACCGTTGTCCAAACGCCTTTGTAACTGACTTTATAATTCGATGGATTATTGGTTTTAGCCGCTGTGTATGGGAAAATATAGCCTCGCGAAGGCCGGTTCAGCCCGTTTATTTCGTCAAAATTATCCCTTACGCGGTTGGAAAAATAGCCCGCCTGAACGTGCGAACCGCCTATATGCAGGATATTTAACTGTCCCTGTCCGCTTGCGCGAATGGAATCCAGTTTGTTGAAAAAGTTGTTTATGCGGCTTGAATCGCCCGGAATCAGGATTTTATTTCCCTTATAATCAATCACATTCGGCAATGGGCGCTTGTCTGCCTGCTGTCCGCAGATTTCGACGAGCGTTCCTAAAAGGAAAATCAATATCCAGACTGTATTTTTCATTCTTCGGTTTCTGTATTTCTGTTTGTAAATTCGTAAAAGTCGTAGCAAACCATCAACGATTCGTAGAACAGTTCGGCAATCCGGTTTGCTCCTTTCGGCGTGAAGTGGATGTAATCGCTTGCCGCAAGAGCCGGTTTTTCCTTAACCCAGTCCACCATAGAATTTTCGCCGCCCATCACTTCGTACATATTCCAGAATGCAACGCCGCTCTCCAAGGCCGCTTCCTTCAAAATTTGTATGGTTTCTTTCAGAAACGGGTAGGATTGCAGGCGGCCGTTCACGCGGGTGGACATATCGGCCGGCCCAATCAGGATGATTTTTGCCTGCGGATGAATCTTTTGCAGAAAGGCAATCTGGCGCATCATCCCCGATTTGTAGTCATCCAAATTCTTTTGTTTTTTGATGGAAGGAACAGTATTTCCGCCAAACTCCATAAGAATGAGTTTTACGTTCAATTCCCGCATCGCAGGCGCGATAGACGATGGGTCGATGCTTGTAAAGAATGTTCCCGAACTGCCCCGCAATGGGATATTATCGACCGCAATGCCTCTGTTTCCGTCCAATGCGATAGCCGTCAGTTCTGCCCGTCCGCCGAAGCGGATGGAAAATTTGCTTATCGGAGCCGGTAAATTCCAAGTCAGGGTTCTCATCCGCGAAGTTTCGCCTTCAATCTTGCGCAGATAGGAGTTGTTGGATGTTTTCAGTTCCGCCTCAAAACCTTCGCTGCTTCGGCCGACAAAGAGGCGGATTTTCGAGAAAGTCCGCACGCTGTCGTAGTTTTCCTTGTTCCGTCGCGAACCGATTGTAACGTAACTGCTGCCATCGACGGCGGCTACTTGCCCCATAATTCCGTAGCGGTTGTGATTGGCGCGGTTAATCAGATTTCCGGAAATAATGTAGCGGGCGATGTTTTCAGTTGCCGACTGCCCCATGGTGAGCGAGGGAATCGGCTGCACAAGCGGCAGCAGTCCCGGACCGGAGCCTCCGAAACGCTCTTGAAGTTTTTGCCTCAAAAGCCCGGTTATACGGTCACTCTCAATCTGCGAATCGCCGTAATGAAGAATATGAATCAGTTCGTCGGCTCTGCGGTTTTGAAGTTGATAAAAGAAAGTATCCAAATAATGCGAATCTTCGGCGGGAAAATGGATTCTGGCAGGATTATCAGCAAAATAAGACGCGAAAAACAGCAGGGAATCGTTACGCGCCATAACCTTGGCTTTGGTTATCGAATCTTCGTAAATCCGCATTTGAAGGCTGCGTTCCATTGCTTCCATTTTTTCCTGTATCGACCGGCTTTCCCCTTGAAAAAATATCTCTTCCGGCTTCGGGAAAAACAGCCGCCTGCCTGCAAAAGCAATCCCTTTATACGGGAAAACTGCGCTAATGACGGCAAGAGCGAGGATTATAAGGACAAAAAACAGCAGCGTTTCTTTTGCTTTCATCTATCGGATTTAAGTGAAAATTGCTGCAAAAATAATATTTTTATTCCGAAAAACAATAAACGAAGCGGAAATACTTTTTACAAAACCTCTGTTTTACTGCAACAGTCTTTCTATCTTTTTCCGCATTTCCTCATTTCCGGGATACGAAGTCTTTTTTTCCCTAAAATTACCGTCGGCGTCGAACAACATATAAGTGGGGATTCCGCTAAATCCATATTTGTCTGAGAAAGTTATACTTTCCCATTCTTCGCCGCGATTCAGATAATAATGTTCGCCCCCAATTCCCTGTATTTTACTTTCCCATAATTTTTTAGGGGAAGAACGGCTGGTAATATATACAAAAACGACGTCTTTGTTAAGCATTTCTGCTTTCAGTTCGCGGGATTCTGATATTGCCATAATGCAGGGGGCGCACCAGGTTGCCCAAAAATCTATCACAACGACTTTGCCTTTATATCGAGCAACAATTGAGTCAACCAAACACCCTTGCGGATGATTTTTTTCAGGGTTTGTCAATTCCTTAACAGGCACAACAGGCGTTTCATTCACTTTTAAATGAGAAGAGATGCCGTCAGTTTTGGCAATTTCTTCGTTCTTTTTCAAAAGAATTTCAATAAAAGATTTGTTTTTGTAATATTTCTTTATGTTTGCTATCTGTTTATCAGACAATGGTTTGCCTAAATCATTCAACTGCTGTGCGTAAGAATTTGCAGCCAGCATGTCGTAAAACAACCCTGAATCGAAGCCGACCAAATTTGAAATTGAGGATTTTTTAATCCACTCATTTATCGGCGTTTCCCCGACAGGCGGGATATTCAGAGTATCGTTATTTAACAATAACTGTAAAACATCGGAATATGTTCCGTACAGGTTTGACGGATTGTTCAAATCAAATTCTTCTAAAAAAGAATAATACGATTTGCCGTATTTGGGCAGTTCATGGCAAATAGTTCTCAACGCCACTATCTTTAATATGCTATACATCATATTTTTTGCAGGCGTTGAAAGATTTGCTCCGTATATAATACTTTTCAGGGAATCGAGATAAATTATGCCGGATTTGTTGTATTTTTTCGGTAATAAATTGGATGCTGTTATATTATAATCAAGAATTTTTGTCATAATCTTCCGAAATAAAATCAAGAGGGCTTTCCATATTAATTTTCATTTCCCCCTCGTCGGAAAATTCAACCTTTATTTTAGTTTCGGCATTGGGGACAAGGCATACCCCCGGTAGCCGATGGGAATCCATATCTATAACTGTTATGTAATTACATTCAAGCGGGATTTCAAAATAAAAACCTCCATCTTCTTTTATTTTAGCGCTGTAAAGTTTTAATTCTGCTGTTACAGGGTATTCAACATACATTGAAATCGTAGAGTCGCACTGCGGAGGATAGTTTACAACTTGCCCGGTAACTTTGGCTATGCCTGCTTTTATCCCCTGTTCAAAGGAATTTTGTTTACTCTCTTTTTGAGAACACGCGCTCAAAAAGGCGGCTAATAATAAGAAAACTAATTTTCTCAACATAATACTCAATTTTTTTACTTTGGGTTATTAAAACTCAAAATGGGTTTAACTTTTCATGGCGCAAAAATAATATTTTTTTTGCTTTCTCAATCATTTTGCTTATTTTTGCAAAAAATAACGCTTCAAAATGAACAGGTTCTTATTCTTGGCGGTTTTGGCGCTGATTCCGTCTATCTCGCAAATCAGAGCGCAACAGAGTATCGAAATCACGCCTTTGCCGGGAGAATACTGGTGGGGCGGGGCAGTGGGAGTTGGCGAAGAAATGCCTTTCACACGCAAGTTCGGCGAATATAATCTCGCCTTTCAAAGCAGTAATAATCAGGTAGTTCCCTTGCTGTTGTCGAATCGCGGCCGCTATGTTTGGAGCGATATGCCGATACGGTTTTCGGTTGCCGATTCGGGCGAAATTACGGTTAGTTCCGATTACGAAAAGCCGGAATTGACGGTCGGCGGCTCAACTTTGCGAGAGGCCTTTAATGCCGCTTGCAATGCGCATTTTCCGCCAAGCGGACTCTTGCCTGATTCCCTGTTTTTTTCGTCCCCTCAATATAACACTTGGATTGAACTGATGTACAATCAAAATCAGGACGACATCCTGAAATATGCCCGTTCAATAGTCGAAAACCGCTTCCCGACCGGAGTTCTGATGATTGACGACAACTGGATGAATTATTACGGCAGTTTTTCGTTCAAGTCCGATAAATTTCCAAATCCGAAAGCAATGACGGCCGAACTTCACCGCCTCGGATTCAAGGTTATGCTCTGGATTTGCCCCTTTGTTTCGCCCGACAGCCCGGAATACCGCACTCTGGCCGAAAAAGGCTTCCTTATTAAATCCCGAAACGGCCGGCCTGCAATTTTCAACTGGTGGAACGGGCAGAGCGCATGTTACGATTTCACGAATCCCGCTGCTGCGGATTGGTTTGTCGAAACTCTGAAAAAATTTCAGGCGGAATATGGAATTGACGGCTTCAAGTTCGATGCGGGCGACAATTCGTTCTACTATTCGCCCAACCTTGTAAGTTACCGGAAAGACGCGGTTTCGGTAACTCACACCGAGGCTTGGGTGCGGATTGGGCTTAATTTTCCGTTCAACGAATACCGCGCCGGATGGCGGATGGGCGGACAGGCTCTTGTACAGCGGCTTGGCGATAAAAATTATTCGTGGGACGCCGTTCAATCGCTTATACCCCAGATGGTTGCAGCCGGATTGCTGGGCTACGCCTACGTATGTCCCGATATGATTGGCGGCGGCAATTTTGTAACGTTTTTAAATGTTGACGAGGACAAGTTCGACCAGGCTTTGATAGTGCGTTCGGCGCAGGTTCACGCTTTGATGCCGATGATGCAGTTTTCCGTCGCCCCCTGGCGGATTTTGAGCGCTGAAAATCTTGAAATCGTGCGTCAAGCGGCCTTGTTGCACCGGCAGTTCGGCGGGTATATTTTAGCCTGCGCCCGCGAATCGGCCAAAACTGGCGAGCCGATAGTCAGAAATATGGAATACGCCTTCCCCGGACAGGGTTTTGCGCTTGTGAACGACCAGTTTATGCTCGGCGAAAAATACCTTGTCGCTCCGGTTGTTACAAAAGATAATTTTCGTGCGGTAAAACTCCCGAAAGGCGCGTGGAAAGACGATTTGGGCAAGGTTTACAAAGGCGACCGGACAGTAAAAATCGAGGTTCCGCTTAATCGGCTGCCTTATTTTGAAAAAATAAAGTAAAAATTTCTGATGTTGCAATTTGAAAATTTTTCTCAAAAATATTTTGGCTAATTAAAAATAAAGTTGTAACTTTGCACCCTCAATTCTTAAAGGGTAGTTCAAGCGCAGGCATTTTAGTCGGCCACCCCCGGAAATAACCTGTAAATTAAAAGACAGATGTTTGTAATCGTAGAGATTCAAGGTCAACAATTTAAAGTAGAAAAAGACCAGAAAATTTTTGTCCACCGCTTGGACGGCGAAGAAGGCGCAAGCGTGGAATTTGACAAAATCCTGCTCATCGACAACGAGGGCAGCGTAAAAGTGGGCGCCCCGACAATTAAGGGAGCGAAAGTGGTAGCCGAAATCGTAAATCCTTTGGTAAAGGGCGATAAGGTGTTGGTTTTCCACAAAAAGAGAAGAAAAGGATACCGCAAATTGAACGGTCATCGTCAGCAATTCTCGCAAATAGTGATTAAAGAAATTGAAGCGTAAAATCGTAAAATTACAGTAAAATGGCACATAAAAAAGGAGTCGGTAGTTCTAAGAACGGACGCGAATCGCACAGTAAACGATTGGGCGTTAAGATTTTCGGCGGCGAAATTTGCAAAGCAGGCAATATAATTATCCGCCAGAGAGGCACTCAACACCATCCCGGGGAAAACGTGGGTATCGGTAAAGACCATACTTTGTTTGCCCTGATAGACGGACGTGTAAGTTTCAGGAAAAAGCGGGACGACAGGTCGTTCGTATCGGTCGAGCCGCTTGTTTTACAAAATTAATACATTCTTATTTCATGTTTTTTGTACCTCCGGTCCGTTAGGGCCGGAGGTGTTTTTTTGCGCTTATCGTCAGGATTCACAGCAATTGCCCGAACAGCACCGCGTTAAGGAAGATTTTGCTTGCACCGAACCAGTACATTCTGAAATTCAGGTCGTCGGCAAATGAGATAATCCGGCCTTTGCCCTTGGAACTTATTACCACAGAAGGCGTTCCGGCCAATCTGCCGAGATTTGCCTGCGAGATGCAGCCCGAAAGATAGGGCCGGTCGAGATACGAAAGCGGAGTATTGTACGGATTTTCAGGCGTTTCAAAGGCCAATGTCCCCTGTCGGAAAACGGCAATCCGGTCTTGCTCATAACCCCACGCCAGCGGATGAGTCCGGTCTAAACGGCAATTCAGAATAACTCCCGATACCGAATTTCCGGCATTTTCTTCCGAGCGTGCCGAATATGGCCTGTAACCGTTTGATTTTTGAGTAGTTAATGCCGGTTTTATCTTCACGTCGGTCAGTTTCATTTTATTTGTCCACAAAACCGCCGAGCTGGAAGTTATCAGCAGACCGCCATCGGAAATCCAGTTTTTTATTTTGCTTACAACAGCCTCGGGGACAGGGCGCGAGGGCGCTCCATCAGCCATTATCAGCACATTATATTTGTTTAAATCAACTCCCGAAAGCGCGGAATAATCAAGTAGCGTAGGCGGAATGTTGAAGCGTTGGCCAAGCATCATCCAGACTTCGCCCGATTCGGGAACTCCCATTCCGGGGCCGGTAATCACCGCAACGCGGGGCGCTGCAAGCGGAGTAAAATAGGGCGTTCCAAGGTCGTAATCGCTCATCAGCGCCGACTTTACGGAATAAACCTCGACGCCGCAATCTTCGGCCAAACGGTTTGTCAATGCGTAAAGTTCGTCTTTGTCAAGCGGCTGATTTTGGGTTTGAAGCAAAATTGTCCCGAATCCGAATTTTTTGTCTGAAAATGTAAAAGGTTTGCTGCTAACCTTGACAATCAGGTTTTTACGCAGGAGTTCGGCCAACATCCGGCCGGAATAATATTGCGAATTGTCGAACAGGTAGGCAACCTCGCTTTTCCCGCCAATGACGCGGCCTTTCGGAAATTCGTCCTTATCCGCGCGGCTGCCGGCAAGTCCCGAAACGGTTTTCAATTCGTCGTATTGCAGGTTGTAGGCGTGGGGAAAAGTCCATGTCGAAATATCGTAGAAAGTGCTGTCGCTGAATTCGGTAACGTTTTCCATCAGCGTTTTG
This sequence comes from Dysgonamonadaceae bacterium, assembly GCA_031272085.1. GTDB lineage: Bacteria > Bacteroidota > Bacteroidia > Bacteroidales > Azobacteroidaceae > Azobacteroides. The sequence continues at coordinate 12,349 of JAISUN010000094.1, forward strand.
ACCATTGCCGAATATTTTTGCGCAAGCGGAATTACGTAGGAATCTTCCGCGCGGTATTCTGTGCCGTTAATTGTTTGATTTTTAGCAAGATGATAAACGTCAATCCGGTGCCGTTTCAAGTTTTCGAGAAAATGCCATGCGATTGCGCGGTTTCCGCGGGCATTGAAAATATAGCCCTGAACGGCGGATTTTTTTGCTTTTTCTGCGGCTTCTTTATAGTAATTGCGCTGGTATTCAAGCAGTTCCGATTTCATTTCGCAAGCCCCTCTGATAACCGAAAAAGCCGAAAACGACTGATTGCGAATTGTGGAAGGAAACGACATTATCCCGAAATTTTTTGTCGGGCGCAAATGCCCTCTCGCCGCAAGTTGCTCATACAGAATACAAACCGAGCCGTGAATGTCGCCGTAAGCAGCCCCTTTGCCGTAATAATAATCGTCGTAACGCTCTTTTGAATAGTAAAGCGTGCCGATTTCGTCCAATGCGCGTGCGCTGTAAGCCGTTAATTTTGAGGTCAATTCCTGATTTTTCTGCGGAGTGAGCGGATGTGTGCGCAAGGGATGTCCGGGGCTGAAATAATAGTTGCGGTCGCCGCCCTGCTCGTGAAAATCACAAACCACGTTGGCCATCCACTCGAAATACATTTCAAGCGCATTTTGCCCCTCCTTTTGCTGCGCCATCAGCCAGTCGCGGTTGCAGTCAGCCCAAAAATGGTTGGTTCGGCTGCTGGGCCAGGGTTCCGAAAATTCGCGGGAACTTATGTCGGCAACATCGGGAATGCTGCGCGAAGAATTAACCCAGGAAGCAAAGCGGTTTATGCCGTCGGGATTCAAACCCGGAGTCAGCACTACGACTGTGTTTTCGAGCAGCCACTCAATTTCTTCGCCCTGCATCGCCGCTAAATAATAGGCCGTAACCAAGGAAGAATTTACTCCCGAAGGCTCGTTTCCGTGAACCGAATACATAATATTAACTATTACCGGAAGACTGTTCAAATCGAGGTTTGAGGACTGTTCCGCTTCTGTCAGTTTCAAGTGTTGAAGGCGGATATTTTCGAGATTTTTCTGGTTTCGTTCCGAAGTTATCGCCACCTGAATAAAGGGGCGGAACTGGTTGCTGCTCCCGAAACGCTTTATCGAAACCCGCGGCGAAGCATTTTCCAGAGCGCTCATATACATCAGAACATTGTTCCAGTCGGCGTGCTGCTGCCCGATTTCAAAGCCCAAAACGTCTTTCGGCTGCGGAATATCGGGATTGAAAGAGTATTCGCCTTCGGGCAAAAAATATTTAATATCGTAAGGATATTTTTCAGTAAAAGGCTGTAAATAAGCCTGTTGAAAACACAAAAGCCCCGCAAGTGCGAGTAGAATGTTTTTTTTCGTCATAATTTTTTCAGAATAGTTGTTAGTTTATCTATTTTTTATTTTTCCCGCATAAAAATATTTATCGGAGTGCCGGTTAAATTCCAGTTTTTGCGGATTTGGTTTTCCAAAAACCGCTTGTACGGCTCTTTTACCCATTGCGGCAGGTTGCAGAAGAACACAAAACTCGGAACGTAAGTATTGGGGAGTTGAGTTATGTACTTGATTTTAACTACTTTACCCTTATACATGGGCGGCGGGGTATTTTCTACAATCGGCAACAAAACTTCGTTAAGTTTGTGGGTGGAAATTTTTGATTTCCTGTTGTCGTAAACCTGTTTTGCCGTTTCCAAAATCTTGTAAATCCGCTGTTTAGTCAGCGCCGACGAGAAAATTACGGGAATATCGGTAAACGGCGCGGTGCGTTCGCGAATGGCATTTTCAAAGGTTTTAACCACGATTTGGTTTTTATCTTCAACCAAATCCCACTTATTGACCACGATTACAACGCCTTTTTTGTTTTTCTGAATCAGCGAAAAGATGTTCATATCCTGCGATTCAATGCCGCGGGTTGCGTCGAGCATCAGGATACAGACGTCGGAATCTTCTATCGAGCGGATTGAGCGGACTATGGAATAATATTCCAAGTCTTCGTTAACCTTGTTTTTCTTGCGGATTCCGGCGGTATCGACAAGGTAGAATTTCAGCCCGAACTTGTCGTAGAGCGTGTTTATCGAATCGCGTGTCGTGCCTGCAATGTCGGTAACAATATTGCGTTCTTCGCCTATGAAAGCGTTTACTAACGAGGATTTTCCGGCATTGGGGCGGCCTACGATGGCTATTCGCGGAATGTTTTCGTCTATTTCCTGCAAAGGCTTGTCGGTCAGTTTGGTAACAACTAAATCGAGTAAATCGCCGGTGCCGGAGCCGTTTGCGGCCGAGATGCAGAACGGGTCGCCCAAACCGAGACTGTAAAATTCCGCGCCAAGGGAATAGAGGTCGAAAGTATCGGCCTTGTTTGAAACAAGAATTACCGGCTTGTTTGCGCGGCGGAGCGTGGATGCTATTTGCTGGTCAAGGTCGGTTACGCCTGTGTGTATATCTACCACAAACAGGATAAGGTCGGCTTCTTCGCAGGCGATTTGCACCTGTTTGTTGATTTCTTCTTCAAAAACGTCGTCGGAATTGACTACCCAGCCGCCGGTGTCGATAACCGAAAATTCGCGTCCAGCCCACTCGGCTTTGCCGTATTGACGGTCGCGGGTAGTGCCTGCCTCTTCATTGACAATCGCCCGGCGCGTTTGCGTCAGGCGATTAAACAAAGTCGATTTCCCGACATTTGGCCGTCCTGTTATTGCTACAATACTCATTGTTTTAATGATTTTAAGAGTGCAAAGGTACGGCAAAAACGGCGAAAAACCAAATTATTGCATAAATACTTGATTTTTCGGAGCGAATCAATACCGGTCAAGAATCCATGCGTCGCTGAAATCGGGATAATATTTGTCTTTCAGGCGGTCGCGGGCGCTGACTGCGGCGGCTTTATCAGCGTAGGAAGCGACAATCACGCGGTACATTCCCCTTTCGTTCTGCGCAAGAAAAGCAGGGTAGCCCGCATTGACCATTTTTTCCTTCAATGCAGTGGCGTTGGTTTTGTTCAGGAAACTGCCGATAACCACGTTGTAGCGGCCGGTTTCGTTAACGTCGATGACGGTAATTTTTTCCTTCTGTACGCCGACGTTGTCGGTGGCGGAGGTAATGTCGTCGGTGTACGTTTCCTGCAATTCCTTTTCCTTGGCGGCTTCGTAGGCTGCCTTATACGCGCTTTCTTTCGATTTGCAACCTGCCATAAACAGGAGGCTGAAAGCGAATCCAAACAATAAAAATTTTGTTTTCATAATTTTATTTTTTTAATTTTATACGTAATCTTATGCCCATCAAGATTAAAAACGGCGCAAGTTACAAAAAATTTCCCGTACAATCCTATTATTTCGTTGAATTTTATGAAATTTCAGTAAAAAAGTCCGTTAAAATGCTCATATCACGCCCTTGGTCGAAGGCAAATCGAACTTGAAAATATCCCGTTTGACAGCCATTTTAATTGCTTTTGCAAAGGCTTTGAAAATCCCCTCAATTTTGTGATGTTCATTTTCGCCTTGGGCGCGGATGTTCAGATTCATTTTCGCGCTGTCGCTCAACGATTTGAAGAAGTGCATAAACATTTCTGTCGGCAAATCGCCTACTTTTTCGCGGTGAAATTCTGCGTCCCAGACCAACCATGGCCGTCCGCCGAAATCGAGAGCGGCTACGCAGAGGCAATCGTCCATCGGCAAGCAAAATCCGTAGCGTTCAATGCCGCGCTTGTCGCCCAAAGCCTTGGAAAGCGCCTCGCCAAGGGCAATAGCGGTATCTTCCACAGTGTGGTGTTCATCGACTTCCAAATCGCCTTTGACGCGGATTGTGAGGTCGATTCCGGCGTGTTTGCCTATCTGTTCGAGCAGATGATTGAAAAAATTCAGTCCGGTAGCGACTTCGGTTTTTCCGTTTCCATCGAGGTCGAGGCTTATATAAACGTCTGTTTCGCGGGTTTTGCGGGCTACGACGGCTCGGCGTTCGCCTCCAATCAGGAAATCGGCAATCCGGTTCCAGTCCGTTGTCGCCAAGGCGCAAACCTGTTTCAGACGAGGGTTTTCGCTGAGCAGGGCAGGGCTGTTGTACAATATTCCGCGGCAGCCGAGATTAGCGGCAAGTTGCATATCGGTAAGGCGGTCGCCGATGACGAAAGAGTTTTCGAGGTCGTAACCGCCGTTCATATAGTCGGTTAGCATTGCCGTACCCGGCTTGCGGGTGGGCTTGTTTTCGGCCTCGGTAGTGGGGTCGATAAAAATGCGGTCGAAAATTACGTCCTCATTTCTTAGCGTTGTAAGCAGTTTATTCTGAACGGTTTGGAACTGTTCTGTCGGGTAGGCCGCCGTTCCGAGGCCGTCCTGATTGCTGACCATAACAAGTTCGTAATCAGTGCGTTGCCTGATAGCGTAAAGACTGCGGATTACAGCTGGCAAAAATTCCAAAACTTCCAGACTGTCAATCTGATACGTGAGGTCAGGCTCGAAAATCAGGGTGCCGTCGCGGTCGATAAAAAGCGCTCGTTTTTTCATTTTATTTCATATTTTTTCAGAGCCTCAATCAGGGCTTTATTTTCTTCTTTTGTGCCGACAGTAATCCGCAGGCAGCCGCCGCAAAGGGCTACGCTGCTGCGGTTGCGGACAATTATTCCTTCATCGACAAGGTAACGGTATATGCCGTCGGCCTGTTTTGCCTTAACTAACAGGAAGTTAGCATCCGAAGGATAGACTTTTTCCACAATCTGTAAGGCATTGAGGGCGTCCGCCAAGGGTTTGCGCTCGGCGAGAATCATTGCTACCCAGCGGTTTTTGGCCGCTCCGCCGTCGGCTATTGCCTCCAAAACCTGCTTTTGCGTAAGCAAATTGACGTTGTAGGGATATTTTACCTTGTTGAAAAGCGCAATGATTTCTTCGGAGGCAAAGGCTAGCCCGCAGCGGAGCGAAGCCATTCCCCAAGCCTTTGAGAATGTGTGCAATACAATAAGATTCGGATATTTGTCGAGCGATTCTATCCAGGATTTTGAGCCTGAAAAGTCGATGTAAGCCTCGTCGATAACCACAATTCCGGGGAAATTTTCGAGAACTGTGCGGACTTCCTCTTCCGGAGCCGTATTTGCCGAAGGATTATTCGGCGAGCAGATGAAAACGGCTTTTGTGTGGGCGTCGGTTGCGGCGAGCAGTTTGCGGGCATTAAGGCGGAAGCCATCGTCGAGAAGGACTTTGCGGTATTCCACATTGTTTATGTCGGCGCAAACTTTGTACATTCCGTAAGTCGGTTCCATTGCTGCAACATTGTCTTCTGTCGGTTCGCAAAACACCCTGAAAATCAGGTCAATAGGTTCGTCGCTGCCGTTTCCGACCATAATTTTGGAGGCCGGAACGCGCTTTATTTTGGCTATTTTGGCCTTCAATTCGCGCTGCAAGGGGTCGGGATAGCGGTTGAACGGGCTGTTGTAGGGGCTTTCGTTGGCGTCGAGATACACCGAAGCCTCGCCCTGAAACTCGTCCCGCGCACAGGAGTAGGGTTTCAGGCTGTATATATTTTTCCTTACCAAAGATTTCAAATCCATAAAAATTCAGATAATCCTGTTTTTGAAGCGGCAAAGTTAAAGGATTTTTTCCGTAGAAACGATTTTTGTGTCGAAAATGACAAATTTTTCACATTTAATTAGTAAATTTGTACATAATTTCTTGTAAAAAGATTTTTTTTATATATTTGCAAAAAAAATTATATTGCCGTGGTTGCTAACAATAAAATTACGAAACTATCAAATGAAACTCTCTTGAAGCAATACCGCGATACCGAAAAATCCGAGTATCTGGGGGAGTTGTACAAGCGGCACATTCCGCTTGTGTACGGCGTTTGCCTTAAATATACGAAAGACGCCGAGGCCGCCGAAGACGCAGCGATGCAGATTTATGACGAACTGCCGCTAAAAATCAATTCAGACGTGTTCGATTCCTTCCGCGTCTGGCTCTATTCGACAGTGAAAAACTACTGCGTAATGCTCTTGCAGAAAGAGAACCGTAAAATTCCAATCAACGATTCGGATTACGAAAACCTCAATTACGACGACATTATCTATCTGCTTGAAAAAGAGAATAATTACGAGAAAACAAAAAAATTGAAGCAATGTATGGAAAAACTGCCTAATCAGCAGAGAATCAGCCTTATATACTTCTTTATGGACGAACTTTCGTATGAGGAAATATCCGACAAAACCGGATATACCTTAAACCACGTTGCCGAATACATCCGGGACGGAATCAAGAATTTGGGAAAACAACTTGAAAACATTAAGTGATATGGACTTGCTGCAATATTTACAAAGTTCGAGGCGCGGAAAAGACGCACGAAATCTGGAACGGGAATCGATGAACGACCCCTTTTTAGCCGACGCAATCAGCGGCTATGCTTCGGTTGACGGCAACCATATAAAAACGATAAAAAAGTTGCAAAAGGAAATCGGCAGCCAATCGGGACGCGCCGGTTTTTCGTTTTGGAAACTGCTCCTTGCGCTTTTGGCAATAGCGCTCATCGCCGCGCTTTGCTATTTTGTCTGGTATTTAATTGATAATCATAAATTTACAAATAATTCAGGAAAAACGCCCGAAAAGAAAACTTATACTATTCAGCCTTCGGTACCGGCTGGCAGTGAGGCGTTTCCCGATTCGGAAATTATTGATGAAAACGAAAGTCCGGTTGAAGAATTGCATCCTAATACGGCGGCTATAAGCGTTTTAGATTCTTTGGCCTTGAAAGCGCAGGCCGACAGCATAGCGCAGGCTCGCGCAAAACAAAAATATTTGGACGAGAAAAAGGCAAAATTAGCCCAAAATCGGAATTACGGCGAAGATTATGATTCGTCATATTATTACGAACAGCCCGAAAACAGCGCAACATCGCAGGACGAGGAATTTTCCGCGCGGAAAGAGCAGATTGCAAGCAGTATTGTGGAAAATTCGGCAAACGCAACGCCCGCTCCGGTCGGCGGAATGGGCAATTACCGCCAGTATCTGGACAATAATGTGAGGGCTGCTTTGGTAAACGGAAAACTTTGCAGCGGCAAGCGGGGCATGGTAGTTTTGCTGTTCAGCGTTAATGACGGCGGGCGGCCGGTAGATGTCAGTATTTTGCGCTCGCTGTGTCCCGAAGCCGACAGTCAGGCAATCCGCATGCTGACAAGTGGGCCGGGCTGGACGAAAGGAACGGGCGAAGTGCGCCTCGAAATCCCATTTTACGATTAATTATCCTGTTTTGCCTTGAAGCGCGAAGTGAAAAAATCCATGCTTTCGCGGAACATTACCGAGTTGCTCAATTTCAGGGCGGTAAGGTAAAATATTGCCGAAAGCGCGATTTTCAGCGTCAAGAGAAGATAAACGTTTTCGATACTCCGCGTCAGCAGCCACGCCAGAGCAAAGGAAGCGGCGGTTATTGTCAGGTAGGGCAAAATATCTTTCAGCAGCGCAAAAAATTTGAGGCCGATAAGCCGCCTGACAAAATAATACCAGACAAACAGGCTCGCAAAATTGACGGCCAAATAGCCTTTCAGCATCGCCAGCATCCGCGCGTCGGAATCGTAAGCGGGCGTCAGCAGCGCAATCAGGAGCAAAGCCGCTATCATCGCAAGTCCCGACGCAACGTATATGTACATATAAATCCCGGATTTTCCGCGGGTATAAATCAGGCTCGACAGCAGTGTTTGGGCAAACACAAACGCGCTCCAAAGGCAGGTTAATTGCAGGATTGGAACGGCTCCAAGCCATTTTTCGCCGATGGTAATCAGGATAAATTCGCGGCCGACAAAAGCCAGCCCCAGCAGCAGCGGAAACGACACAAATGCGCCGAAACGCAGCATTTTCCGAAGAACCGCAACCTGACGCTCTTTTTCTTCATTCACCTGTGCCATAACCGGTTGCGCAACATAATTAATGGATTCCTGAACGAAAGATTGCCCTTGCGCCGCCCATTTTTGCCCTTGCGTAAAATTGCCGGTGTGGGCAAGTCCGCAAGTTTTATTCAGAATTTGAGCGAAAAAATTTCCGCTTACCTGATTGAAAATATCTGTAATAAAGAGTTTTACGCTGAAAGAATACATCTTTTTCAGAGGCGAAAAATCTATTTTGAACGACGGTTTCCAGGGGGAAAAGAAAAAGCGGGCAATGGCTGCAAGCGAGATGTAGAGCAGGTTTTGAACGCCAATCGCCCAATATGCAGCCCCGTTTACGGCTAAAACGATTCCGGCTGTCCATCCGACGACAAGCGAAATGAAATTTATAGCCGCTAACTGCTTGACCATAAGATGTTTCGACATATAAGCAAAAGGCGCGATTCCGACGGCTCCAAACAGAATGCTCAAAAATGAAACGCGGGCAAAGGCGGTCAGTTCGGGAACTTTCTGATAATCGGCAATCAGCGGCGAACAGAAAAAAAGAATGAGATACAGCGCAAGCCCGACAAGGACAGAAAACCAGAAAACGGCGTTGTAATCGCGCTTCCGCGTTTCCCTGATATTTATCAGGGCACGTGAAAACCCGCTGTTTACGATGCTGTTGGCTATCCCGAAAAACAGCAGCAGCAGGCCGTACATTCCCCAGTCTTCCTTGGTCAGGATTCTGGCTAAAAACATACCGAAAACGGCTCCGACAATTTGCTGGGCTGCATTGCCGAAAGCGCCCCAAAACAGGCCTTTGGCCGTCGTTTGTTTTAGCGATGAATCTGCCATTTTTCTATTTTCCTCTGATTATCCGTTTCACTTCGTTCAGTTTGTTCAGGGCTTCTACGGGAGTTAAATTATTGACGTCCAAGTTGTTAATCTCGTCGCGAATCTGCGTCAGAATCGGGTCGTCCAACTGGAAGAAACTCAACTGGAATCCTTCGCGCTCGGAAGAGATATTTTTCACCGGCTTCGAGATGCCCGATTTGCGGTTGTCGCTTTCGAGTTGTTTCAGTATCTCGTTGCTGCGCTTGACGATGCTTTGCGGCATTCCGGCCATTTTTGCCACGTGGATTCCGAAACTGTGTTCGCTGCCGCCCGGGACTAACTTCCTCAAAAAGATGACTTTATTGCCTTCTTCCTTGACCGAAACGTTGTAATTTTTTATCCGTTTGAAGGATTTTTCCATTTCGTTCAGTTCGTGGTAATGGGTTGCGAACAGGGTTTTGGCGGCTCCGCGCGGGTTGTCGTGGATGTATTCCACTATCGCCCAGGCGATTGAGATGCCGTCGTAGGTTGATGTTCCACGCCCGAGTTCGTCGAAAAGAATCAGGCTTTTTGGCGAAAGGTTGTTCAGAATGTCGGCGGCCTCGTTCATTTCCACCATAAACGTCGATTCGCCTACCGAAATGTTGTCGCTGGCTCCCACGCGGGTAAAAATCTTGTCAACTAACCCAATATCAGCCGATTCCGCAGGGACGAACGAGCCTGTTTGCGCCATAAGCGTAATGAGCGCCGTTTGCCGCAACAGAGCCGATTTTCCGGCCATATTGGGGCCTGTGATTATCATTATTTGCTGCCGCTGGTCGTCGAGGAATACGTCGTTCGGGATGTAGCGCTCGTTTGAGGGCAGTTGAGTTTCGATAACCGGATGTCGGCCTCCCTTTATGTCCAAGGCATTGCCCTCGTTGATGCGCGGGCGGATGTATTTGTTTCTGGCTGCGACCTTTGCAAACGAAAGCAGGCAGTCGAGCCGCGCAACAAGATTGGCGTTTACCTGAATGGGGGAAATATATTCGAGCAGTTCGAGCGCAAGTTCGTTGAAAAGCCGGGTTTCGAGTTCGAGAATCTTGTCTTCGGCTCCGAGTATTTTTTCCTCGTAAACCTTCAATTCTTCGGTAATGTAGCGTTCGGCCTGCACGAGCGTCTGCTTGCGTATCCAGTCCTTTGGAACCTTGTCCTTATGCGTATTGCGGACTTCGATATAATATCCGAAAACGTTATTGTAACTTACTTTCAGCGAAGGTATTCCGGTGCGGTAACTTTCGTTTTGCTGTATTTGAAGCAGGTAATCTTTGCCCGAATAGGCCATTTCGCGCAGTTGGTCAAGTTCTTCGTTCACGCCTTTTGCTATCACGTTTCCGCGATTGACCAGCAGAGGCGGGTCAGGCGCTATTTCGCGGTCGATTTTGTCGCGAATCAGTTCGCAGAGGTTTATCTGGTCGGCTGTTTTTTTCAAACCCGGTTCGTCGGCTTCGAGGCAGGCCTGTTTTATCGGTTCCAAGGCTTGCAGAGCCACTTTCAACTGCACCACTTCGCGGGGATTGACGCGGCCTACCGCTACTTTCGAGATGATGCGTTCGAGGTCGCCGACAAGCGCGAGTTGTTTTTCGAGAAGTTCCTTCAAATCGGGCTGCCGGAAAAAATATTCCACAGCCGAAAGCCGCTCTTCCACCAGTTTCATTTCCCGAAGCGGGAAAACCAACCAGCGGCGCATAAGGCGGGCGCCCATCGGGGTTATGGTGCGGTCGAGGATGTCGAGCAGGGTTTTGCCGCCGGAATTCATCGGTTCCAGCAGTTCGAGGTTGCGGACGGTAAATTTGTCGAGGCGCACAAAACGCTCTTCTTCTATTCGGGATATTGAGGTAACGTGGTCTATTTGAGTGTGTTGTGTCAGGTCGAGGTATTGCAGGATAGCGCCGGCAGCAACTATTCCGTTGGGCAGGTGCTGGATGCCGAAACCTTTCAGGTTTTTTGTTTCAAACTGCTTCAACAGGCGGGCATTAGCCGTATCTTCGGTAAAAACCCAGTCGTCCATCTCGAAAGTCAGGAGTTTGGTGCCGAAACTGTCGCTGAACTGTTTGCGGCGGTTGCGGTCGATAAGAACTTCTTTTGGGGCAAAATTGTTGATTAGTTTGTCGATATAATCGACTGTTCCTTCGGCAGTTAGAAATTCGCCGGTAGAAATGTCGAAAAATGCTACTCCCAGAATGCTTTTATTGAAATGAACTGCTGCTAAAAAGTTGTTCTCCTTGTGATTCAGCACGTTATCGTTCATCGAAACGCCCGGAGTTACAAGTTCGGTAATTCCGCGTTTAACGATTTTTTTCGCTAATTTAGGGTCTTCCAACTGGTCGCAGATAGCGACGCGGCGGCCTGCCCTGACTAATTTCGGGAGGTATGTATCGAGGGCGTGGTGCGGGAATCCGGCAAGTTCGACGAATTGCGCAGCCCCGTTGGCGCGGCGCGTGAGCGTGATGCCCAGAATCTCGGCCGCCGCCTTGGCGTCGTCTAAAAAAGTTTCATAAAAGTCGCCCACCCTGAAAAGCAAGATTGCGTCGGGATGTTTCGATTTAATAGCGAAAAACTGCTTCATCAAGGGCGTTTCGACTACTCTATTTTGCATTGTCAGTTTTTTTCTGCAAATGTACAAAAAATATTTCAGACTGAAAATATAAAAAGGTTTTGGTTAAACTTATTTGATGTACGCACATCGCTTATATTAAAACTAACTAACTAATAACTAAACTAACTAACTACCATTTTTGTCAAATAATATGAACATTGTTATAAAAAAATCCCACAAACCAATATTTAAAACGCCGCTTCCCTTTCTTCTAAACCTGTCAGGTCTTCGAGACCTAACAGGTTTTTCTTAAAAGCCTTAAAGCCTTAAAGTCTGTGCCACATCAATCCGCCCATTGCGTATATGTAGCGTAAATGCTTCCGGTTCTACCCGATGGGAAATATATAATGCCATTAGGGATATATTGTATTGCGTTAAAATATCTACCAATACATACATAATATCGCGTAATGCCGGATTTGTTATTTTCTAAAAAGAATGATACAGTTCCTCTTATAAATGTATTTGCGGGATTTCCAAAAGTTGAAACTGAACCTGATGAACCTGTACCACCCAAACCATTTTTGTTATTAATCGTTTCCTCATAAGGTTGCGTACCAAAATTTGTACTGTTAGTTAACCCTATCACAATTTCTACGCTACCATTAGAAATTGCGTCTTTTATTGTAAAAGGTATACTCATATCTACTCTCCAAAGGCCTTCGCGTAAATCAATGTAAGAAAGGCTATCTATATAGAGCGCATCATTTTGAGGAAGGAGTGTCAAAACTTGACCACTCTGCGCTTTCCCTTTGTATGTTGCAGAACATAATTGCGGCTGCCAAGTAGCATACCCGCTTGCGTCGGAAGTCAGCACTTTGTTCGCGCCCGGGCTTGCCGTTGCGCCGTAATATCTGAATTTTCCCGTGCCGGCAGCGTTGACAGCGAGATTATAATCGCCGGCGGTTATCGTTGTAGTTTTTGTCAGCGCACCGCCGAGCGTTATTGAATCGGCATAAGTTGTCAAACCATTATTAGCCTTTGCGTTAATTGTTGTGCCTGATAGCGCCAAACCTGTACCCGCCGTGTAAGTTGTGTTATTGTCGGCAGGCAAAGTTACCGTTTTTGTATTTACTCCCGTAACGCGACCTTTTGTATCTCTTGTAACTGCGTCAATCGCGGTAAAAGTCGCTCCGTGAGCGGGTGCGGCAGTACTTGTCGTATTTGTCTGCGTAACAGTCGCGAGCGTTGCCGTATTGCTTGCAGCAGGCACAGAAACATCGCCCGTAATCGCGGCACGAGCAAGCAAATATGGCGAAGCGTCAGTACCGCTGCCGGAGCGAACCAAAGTTGCATTTGCTACGCCTTTTATTTCGTTTCCGACAATCGTGTCTTTGTAGATTGTATTTCTCAATGCGGTATTGAGGTCTACTGCAACTATCGTACCGTTGGCAATCATTACCGAAGTTACGCCGTCATCTTCTATGCCCACTTTGAAAGGTGATTCGGTTGTTCCGGAGCCGACTCGGGTAAGACCGCGGTTGGGGAAAACGTCAGTTATCTCATTGCCGATAACGCCGTCAACTTCGGGAGGAGCCATATCTTCCGTAGCCTTAATCGACACCCACTGCGATACCGCCTTAGAGTAGAAGAAAAATCCCGGCACCGAAGGGCTTTTTACTTTTTCAAACGGCTCGCCTGTGTTGTTGAGCGAGGTCGGCTCCGTCGTTACGTAAATCAGCGTCCCGTCAAAAGGGGCGTGGGGTTGCAAGGCATTCAGGTCGGCACGGCTGTATGCGCCGCCGTTCCATTTTGCCTCCAATTCTGCGCCGGTCATCGAGGGAATCATCAAGCCATCGGCAGAGGTTGCCGTCGATGCTTTCCCGCGAACGTCGAGCGTTACTTTCGGCGCGTCGTTTGCGCCGATTGTTACCTGCGCTTTCGCGCCTGTGGCTGCGCCCAAAACTGCGAGCGCGATTATTGTTGCCAAAAATATTGTTCTTTTCATTTTGTTGTTGTTTTTTAGTTTTTCATTTTTGTTATTTTTCTCCTTTTTCTCCTTTTTCTCCTTTTTCATAAAGCCTTACAGCCTTAAAGTCTTTCCTCTCTCACTCTCCGGTAGGCTCCCGCCCAAAGTGCCGCCCCCGGCAGCAAAACCGGGCAGAAAAGGAATAAGTAATTCGCTCCACTTTCGTTGAAAGCGCCAAAGCATAACAGTTCTGCTGCCAGCATGCGGCTGCGTAAAATTTCCTGA
>JAISUN010000134.1 GCA_031272085.1 Dysgonamonadaceae bacterium
AAGCACGTTTACGTGGAAAAACCTATGGCTCGCACTTTCCTCGAAGCGGAATTGATGATGGCGGCTGCGAAGAAAAACCCGAATATCGTTACCCAAGTGGGAAACCAAGGTCATTCCGACGCCAACTATTTTCAATTCAAAGCGTGGTTGGATGCAGGAATCATCAAAGACGTAACGAAAGTTACCTGCCACATGAACAACGACCGCCGCTGGCATACATGGGACCCGAATATCAAGCATCTACCTGAAGGCCAGCCTGTTCCGCCCACTCTCGACTGGGACGTCTGGCACACAACCCGTTTCTGGCACGATTACAACGAAAAATATCATCAGGGCGAATGGCGCTCGTGGTTCGATTTCGGGATGGGAGCCTTGGGCGACTGGGGAGCGCATATTATGGATACCGTTCACGAATTTTTGGAACTCGGCCTGCCTTACGAAGTTAACCCCGTTAAACTGACCGGACACAACGATTATTTCTATCCGATGTCTTCAACTATTCTGTTCCGTTTTCCGGCACGAAAGAAATTTCCGGCTCTCGACCTGACCTGGTACGACGGAGTTGATAACTTGCCGCCTTTGCCCGAAGGATACGGCAAATCGGAACTTGCTGCCGACATTCCGGCTTCCGGCGTTGGCGAAATCAAGGAAACAAAGGTTAATCCGGGCAAAATTATTTACGGTAAAGACCTGATTTTCAAGGGCGGTTCGCACGGCAGCACCCTGCAAATCATTCCCGAAGAAAAGGCGAAAGCGATGGCTTCAAAACTGCCCGAAGTGCCGAAAAGCCCCTCGAATCACTTTGCAAACTTCCTGCTCGCCTGCCAGGGCAAGGAAAAAACCCGCTCGCCGTTTGAAATTCACGGCCCTTTGAGCCAGGTTTTCTCGCTCGGCGTGATTGCGCAACGCCTGAATACGGTAATAAAATTCGACGCAGCAACGAAGCAAATCACCAATAATCCATTTGCAAACGCGCTGCTGACACAGGAACCGCCTCGCAAAGGCTGGGAAGAGTTTTATAAGATTGTCTGAACCATGATTTTAATAAGATTGATATGATTACCATGAATAAATTTTATAAAATATTTTCATCGTTGTTTCTGATGTTTTCGCTGTTCTTGCCCGCTATCGCGCAGGACAACACGCTCACAAACGACGAAATCGCCGCAGGCTGGAAACTCCTCTGGGATGGCAAAACAACCGAAGGCTGGCGCGGAGCCAAACTTCAAACTTTCCCCGAAAAAGGATGGACGATAAAAGACGGCACATTGAGGGTGCAACCGGCAAAAGGCGCGGAATCGGCTAACGGAGGCGACGTCGTAACAACCCGCAAATACCGGAATTTTATCCTGAAAGTCGATTTCAAAATCACAAAAGGAGCCAACAGCGGAGTGAAATATTTCGTTGACCCCGATTTGAACAAGGGCGAAGGCTCGGCTATCGGCTGCGAATTTCAAATTCTCGACGACAACAACCATCCCGACGCAAAACTTGGAGTTAATGGAAACCGCACTCTGGGAGCGCTTTACGACCTTATTCCACCCGACCGTTCGAGTAAAAATTACCGCTTCGACGAAACCGGATTCAATACGGCAACCGTCGTCGTAAACGGCAATCGGGTTCAGCACCTGCTGAACGGCGTAAAAATTTTAGAATATGAGCGTAACACGCAGGAATTTAACGCTTTGGTCGCTTACAGCAAATACAAAGACTGGCCTAATTTCGGAAATGCGGCCGAAGGAAATATCCTGCTTCAAGACCATGGCGACGAAGTATGGTTTAAAAACATTAAAATCAAGGAATTAGCCGCCGAAAAACCGGCTCCTGAACTTGCCGAAAAGTTCAAAATCGGTATGGCCGGATACACTTTTGCAGCCATAGACAGGGAAAAATCGCTTGACGTCGCCCTCGACGTGATGCAAAAAATGGATGTTCATTACCTCTGTATCAAGGATTTCCATCTTCCGCTGAACAGTACGCCGGAACAGATTGCCGCTTTTCACGCAAAACTTGCGGCAAAGGGCGTTGTCGGCTATGGAGTAGGGCCGATTTATATGAATACAGAAGCCGAAGTGGATAACGCCTTCGAATACGCAAAACGGGTCGGAGTGCGGCTGATAGTGGGCGTTCCGCTGCAAAATCTTTTGCCATACGTCGATAAAAAAGTGAAGCAATATGATATGAATTTTGCCATCCATCTGCACGGCCCCGATATGCCATACAAATATCCCGATGCGGAAGACGTCTGGAATCACGTCAAGGATTTAGACCCGCGCATCGGAATGTGCCTCGACATCGGCCACGACACGCGCAACGGCAAAGACCCCGTCGCCGACCTGAAACGCTATAAATCGCGGGTTTTCGACATCCATATCAAGGACGTTACCGGAACGACAAAAGCCGGATATTCCGTTGAAATAGGGCGCGGAGTTATCGACTTTCCCGCATTTGTAAATGCTTTGCGCGAAACCGGTTACGATGGCGTTTGCGGCCTCGAACACGAGAAAAATATGCGCGACCCCTACACCGGAATCGGCGAATCTATCGGCTATCTGCGGGCGGTGATTGCTGAAAAACAACGATAAAATATTTAATTTTTGCACTGTAAAACAGGAATGACAAACTTTTTCAGTATTGACATTCCTGTTTTTGAATAGCAATGCCGCAAATAGTTGCCAAATCCAAAAAGAATTAGTACCTTTGCAGCGTTTTTCTCGCCTGATATTCCGAAAAAAGGAATTGAAGGCGGGTTATTTTTTATGTTTATGGATTCAGAAATTCAACGCCGACGCACTTTTGCAATAATTTCGCACCCCGATGCGGGGAAAACTACGCTGACCGAAAAACTACTGCTTTTCGGGGGCGCAATACACGTTGCAGGCGCGGTAAAATCAAATAAAATTCGAAAAACCGCCACTTCCGACTGGATGGAAATCGAGAAACAGCGCGGAATTTCGGTCGCAACCTCTGTTATGGGCTTCGATTACGAGGATTTTAAAATTAATATCCTCGACACTCCGGGGCATCAGGACTTTGCCGAAGACACTTACCGCACGCTGACAGCCGTCGATAGCGTAATTATCGTAGTCGATATAGCCAAGGGCGTAGAGGCGCAAACCCGTCGTCTGATGGAGGTTTGCCGTATGCGCAAAACTCCGGTGATGAT
>JAISUN010000052.1 GCA_031272085.1 Dysgonamonadaceae bacterium
AAATCCTGCTTGGCCTGCAAAGCCATACCGGGGTTAGGTTTGCGCATCGGATCGGCATCGTCGGTGGCAGTACAGACATAAATTTTGTCGATTCTGCCGCCTGATTTGGTGATTTCGTCGCACATATAACTGTGTATTGCAGCAAGTTGCCGCTCTGTCATCAGGCCTTTGCCAACTCCGCGCTGGTTGGTAACGATACAAATATAGCGGAAATGCGGAGCGAGGATTTTCAGGGCTTCTTTTGCCCCGTCGATAAACTCAAATTCTTCGACAGATTTTACGTAATCGTTTGGACGATGGACATTTATTACTCCGTCGCGGTCGAGGAACAGGGCGGGAAAGGCGCGAAGGCGCGAAGGCGCGAAAGTGCGAAAGGGTAGGGTAGAGAAATCTTTTTGGGCTTTTTCGTAATCTTCGGGGATACCGATGTCGATAAAATATCCGTCGGTTTGAAAGCCGGACAGGGAGCCGGTTTCAACATTTTTTTCAAAAAAATCTTTTTCTATGGAAAATTTTTCGGGCAAGGCTGTTAGCACATCACGGTTAATCACGTAAACTCCGGCATTAATCAGTCCTTCGATGCAATGCTGTTTTTCGGCGAAGCGGACAATCCGGTTTTGATTGTCGATTTCCACTCGCCCGTAACGTTCAAAATTCTGCATTTTTTTAAGGGCAAGCGTTGCCGTTGCGCCCGATTGCCTATGAAAAGCGAGCATTGCTGCGTAATCAAGGTCTAAAAAAGTATCGCCGTTGAGGATAAAAACCTCATTTTCAGAGGCCTTTTGCAGAGCGAATTTCACGGCTCCGCCGGTCCCAAGCGGCTCACTTTCAACAACAAACGAAATTCTCATTTGCTCCTTCGCTCCTTCGCTCCTTTGCGCCTCCACCCACTCCTCAACCGCCTCGTGCTTATATCCGAGTGAAAGGATAATATGATCAAAACCGGCATTTTGCAAAGAATCGACAAGATATTCCAAAAAAGGCTTTCCGGCAACCGAAGCCATACAGTTTGGAACATCGGCAACCACGCTCCGCAAGCGGGTTCCCATTCCTCCGGCAAGGATTACGGCTTCCATAAAAATTACAAATTTGGAAACAGCGACGCTTCCACAATTTCGCAAATGATATGGCCGACAGTGATGTGCATTTCCTGAATTCGGGGCGTGTCGGTCGAGGGGACATTGACGAGTATATCGGAAATCTGACGCATTTTGCCGCCTGTTTCGCCTGTAAATCCCACTGTTTTAATGCCTTTCGTGCGGCAAACTTCAAAGGCTTTCAGGATATTTGCCGAGTTGCCGGAAGTGGAAAGCCCGACTAAAATATCGCCTTCCTTGCCCAAACCCGCTATCAGACGGGCATAAACGATGTCGAACGAATAATCGTTGGCGACAGCAGTGAGAAAAGAGGTATTGCAATGCAAAGCCTCAGCCGGAAGCGGCTCGCGGTCGATATAAAACTTGCCCGAAAATTCGGCCGCTAAATGTTGCGCGTCGGCTGCACTGCCGCCGTTGCCGCAAAACCATACTTTTCCGCCATTGCGAAAACAGTTGAGAATTATATCCGCCGCCTCAGCGATGTTTTGTTGTATGACATTGTTGCCAAGCAATTTATCTGCTATTGAGATATGTTCGAGGATTCGTTGTTGTATTATCGTTTGACAGTCCATGTTGTAAGTCCTTTTTTATAAAAGTCGAATATGAAATTTTTTCCGATTTTCAATTCTTCAAGCGCCCTAATCACGCTGTAGCGGCTGTTTTCGGGGCAGTAGAAAAACATAAATCCTCCTCCGCCTGCGCCGGAAATTTTTCCGCCGAGAGCGCCGTTGGCAATAGCGGTTTCATAAATGCTGTCGATTTGGGGGTTAGAGATATTGCGCGCCATCAGTTTTTTGTTCAGCCAACTTGTATTCAGAGCCTGTCCGAGTGCATTTAGTTCCTCGCGCAGCAGGCAATTTTTCATTCTGAATGCCTCTTCTTTCACGCGGTGCATTGCTTCGAGCGATTCCTGTTTGCTGTTCTTTACATTAAGAGCCTGTTCTTCAATAATGTGTGACGATTCGCGGCGGAGTTCCGTATAAAACAATACAGTGTTCAATGCCCATTCTTGCATCAGCGTATTGCCGATGCGCAACGGATTGACGATCACTTTATCGTCTTCCATAAACTCCATAAAATTGACGCCGCCGAAAGTCGCTGCGTACTGGTCCTGTTTTCCGCCGGCCATTTTCAGGTCGGTTCGCTCGATTTCGTAAGCGTAATGCGCTATATCGTATTTTCCGAGAGGTAATTTCAGCCATTCGCAAAATGCGCCGATAATGGTAACGACCAAGGTAGAAGAAGTGCCGAGACCTGAGCCGGACGGCACATCAATGGAAGTTGTCAGTTCAAATGACAGCGGCCGGCCGTTGTTGAATCGGCGTACAATGGAGTTGTAAATCCCCTTTTGCAGCATCAATGCGCCTTGAGCGGGTATTTCGGTTGCGGCCTCGTATTCTTCCACAAGGCTGTCGTTGATGTGGACAAACCGGATTTTCCCGTTATCGAGCGGACGAATTGTGGCGTGGGCAAACAAACTGACAGTTACGTTAAGAACCGCGCCGCCGTACAAGTCGGAATAGGGCGAAACATCGGTGCCTCCCCCTGCAATTCCAAGCCTGAACGGCGCTTT
>JAISUN010000061.1 GCA_031272085.1 Dysgonamonadaceae bacterium
ATTCCGACTTTTTCAGGCAACTTTTGTGTTGAATACTGCACTGTGGCATTTACGTTTCTTTCCTCACGAACAGGCTCAATTTCAACGTAATCCAAAGATTTTGTATCATCAAATTGAAAGGTAAAAGTCCCGCCGGTAATTTGGAAATCCAAGTCTTTTTTCCATTCAATAGAAAACTCTACTGAAATCTGCTGCGCCTGCAAGCAGAAACAATACAAAGCAAAAAATGCTGAAAAAATTATTTTGTTCATAACTTTAATTTACCAAATAAAACATTGCCTTTCACAAGCACATTATCGCCCTCGAAATAGCCCGGCAAATACTTGCCAATCAATTTTCCATCGCCAACCAAGACATAAAAATTATGATGAAGATTTGCATCGTACAAATATATCTCATTTTCATCCTTTCCCCAAATTCCATCAGAAATAAGGACATTGTAAAAATAAAGCGTATATCTGCCATCACTTTGCAGGTTGAGTTGAGAAAAAAAACCGTTGTAGGAACCTAAATCAAACGGATATACGGTTTTATGAGTTTTTTTATACAAAATCCGTTCCTTTTGCTGCTCTGCTGATGTTGTTTCAGGTTTTTGCAGACAATCCCGTTCATAAGGCGGACCATAATAAACAAAATTGCGAAGTATAATGCAGCAAAAACCTTCTAAAACTTTCAATTCTTTGTTTTCAAGAACAGAAAAAATCATCTTGTAGTTATGTGCGTCATCGTAAAGTGTTATTTTACTGCCTTTTACTTTAAATTTGCCGGATGATAGCAACAATGTGTTAATCATATCGCCGGTAACTTTTTTTGAAAGTTCCAACTCATAACAGCCGCTTTCGTGAAACTCAATAGAACAGGAAACGCTTTCATCAAAGTTTTCAATATGATAAATGCCGGAAAATTGCTTTTGAGCAAAACTGAACATTCCCAAAAAGATTCCGGCCAAGATTAAAATAAACTTTTTCATTTTTAAAAAGTGAATTTTAAATTATTTTCCCGCAAATGTAGTGAATAAAATATTTATTTGCAAGCAGATGGCGTTAGAAATTTGCTAAACTGCCAAAAAACTTTACCTTTGAGGCGTGAAACAGGATATAAATTATGTTAGCAGGTTTTATTTTTACCATTTTTCTCGTCTTTCTGAACGGTTTTTTTGTAGCCGCCGAGTTCGCCATCGTAAAGGTAAGAGCCTCACAGATAGAGGTTAAGAAGGGTGCGGGCAAAACGGTTACGAAAGTCGCAAAAAACGTTGTCGGAAATCTCGACGCCTATTTAGCGGCAACTCAACTCGGCGTTACGCTCGCTTCGCTCGGCCTCGGCTGGGTTGGAGAAGATGTTTTTACCAAAATTATTATGGCCGTTTTCGGCTGGTTCGGCGCCGCAATCGACAGCGGCTGGGCGCATAAACTCGCCATTCCGGTGGCTTTTCTTGCAATCACGATGCTGCATATCGTGCTGGGCGAACTTGCCCCAAAATCGCTCGCAATCCGCAAACCGACGCAGGTAACTTTTGCCGTTGCGCTGCCCTTGAAAGCATTTTACCTTGTTTTCAGCCCCTTCATCTGGCTGCTGAACAATATGGCTAACGTGCTGCTGAAAATGATTGGCCTGCAACCGGTTCACGAGCAGGAAGACATCCATTCAGAAGAAGAATTGAAGGTGATTATCGCCGAAAGTCAGAAGGGCGGCGTGATAGAGGAAACCGAAAAAGAACTGATACAGAACGTGTTCAGCCTCGGCGACCGCAAAATCCAAACTCTGATGACACCCCGAAACGAACTCGTCTGGATTGACCTCAACGCCTCGAAAGAGGAAATCCGCCGCACAATCCTCGACAACAAACATACCGCTTATCCGCTCTGCGAGGACAATTTGGAAAATGTGGCCGGCTTTGTCTATTCAAAAGACCTGATTGGCGACCATTTCGACGCCGCGCTCGACAATTTGCGCAGCATTGCCCGTCCGGTTCAGTTGGTTGTGGAATTTAACAAGGCCTATCAGGTTCTCGAAAAATTTCAGCAAAGCCGTATCTATCAGGCGCTTATCGTTGATGAATACGGCAGCGTGGCCGGTTTTGTTACCTTGAACGATATTCTCGACGCTCTGGTTGGCGATATTTCGGAAACCGATGAGTTTGAGTACGATACGGAGGTTCAGGCCGACGGCAGCATTGTTGTGGACGGTCAGATTCCTTTCGTCGAAATGTTAGAAAAAATCGGCCTCGACGACGATGTTTTGCCGAAAGATTTTAACTACGTTACATTAAGCGGCTACGTCCTCGACAAGTTGGAACGCATTCCCGAAGAGGGCGACAGCGTGGAATGGGAAAATTACCGTTTTTCCGTAGTTGCGATGGACAACAACCGGATTGATAAAATAAAGATTGTGAAGAACAGTTAGCCCTTCACAATCTCACAAAAAACATAAAAAAAAAAAATTATCGTTTATCCATCGGGATATATTCCTGATTATCAAGTATATTGCGATATGCCGGACGGATAATCCGCTTGCTCTTGAAATTCAATTCCTCGATGCGGTGCGCCGTCCAGCCCACAATTCGCGCCATCGCAAACAGCGGTGTGTAAATTTCCTGCGGTAACCCAATCATCTCATATACAAAGCCTGAATAAAAATCGATATTCGACGAAACGCGCTTTTTCGTGCCTTTGAAATTGGCAAAACAGTCGATAGCGCGCTCTTCGAGCAGTTCGAGGAAGGCAAATTCGTCTTCGCGGCCTTTCTCCTTGGCGAGGTCGCGGGCAAGTTCTTTGAGCAGCAGCGCACGCGGGTCGGAAATGGTGTAAACCGCGTGTCCGATGCCGTAAATCAGGCCGGTGCGGTTGTAAGCCTCTTTATTCAGCATTTTGACGAAATATGCATCTATCTCTTTGATGTTAGTCCAGTTGCGGATATTTTCCTTTAAATGATTGAACATATCTACAACCTGAATGTTGGCTCCGCCGTGCAATGGGCCTTTCAGCGAGCCGATTCCTGCTGCTATTGAGGAGTAAGTATCTGTGCCAGTGGAACTTGTAACGCGGACAGTGAAAGTCGAGTTGTTTCCGCCTCCGTGTTCGGCTTGCAGAACGAGCAGCAGGTCGAGGGTGCGGGCTTCGAGCGCGGTGTATTCGCGTTTCAGCAGATGGAGGAAATTTTCGGCCAATGTCAGGTTCTCAAACGGATGGCGGATGTGAAGCGCTCGTCCCTGCTGGCTGTGCCGCAAAATATTGTATGCGTAGGCGATGATAGGCGGAAACTTGGCAATCAGTTGAATCGACTGACGCATAAGGTTTTCGGGCGAAGTATCGTCGGGATTCGGGTCGAAATTGTACATTTCCAGTACGCAGCGAGCGAGCGTGTTCATAATATTTTGTCCTTCGAGGTCGATGATATTCATCTTCGTTTTCTGTTCGAGAGGCATATTATCGTTAATCAGTTCGCGGAAATTATTGAGTTCTTCCAAATCGGGAAGGCTGCCGGAAAGCAGCAGATAGGCCACTTCCTCGAATCCGAAGCGTTTTTCGCGGATCAGGTCGTGGACAATGTCTTCCACATCGTAGCCGCGATAGAAAAGTTTGCCCGGAATGGCGCGAAGAGCGCCGTCTTCCGATTTTTCGTAACCAACCACGTTGCCTATTTGGGTAAGGCCGACTAAAACGCCGCTGCCGTCTTCGTTGCGCAGTCCGCGTTTCACGTTGTATTTGACAAACAGGTCGTTGTCAATCTTTGAAGTGGTTTTTACCGACTCCGAAAGTTTGTATATTAAATATTCTTTTTTCATAATATTCTATTATTCAGTCATTCAAAATTCAAAATTATTTTGCTCCCGAACTCTTTGGTTCCCAACGCCTTGCCATTCGGCATAAAACGTGCGAGGTCGGAAGTTGCTTCGCCTGCAACGAAAGAGCGTTCCATTGCGGCGGTAATCAGGTCGGCCGCTTCTCGCCATCCGATATACTCCAAAAGCATTACGGAAGAGAGAATCAG
>JAISUN010000082.1 GCA_031272085.1 Dysgonamonadaceae bacterium
TTATCGCCCGCCGAAAAAAGCAGCAGGTTGGGATAGATTCCCCGCAAACTATCGACAATGCCCGCAAATTGCGGGAACAAGTCCATCGCAGCGTGCATATCGTTTACAGCCAAAATGGTAACCGTTTTGGCGTCGGAATCGTGTTCTTGCGCAGTTACGGAAATCGCAAATGCGAGCGCTGCGGTTGCTAATAGAAATTTAACTTTTGTCATAATCTTTTAACTTGATTATTTTACCCAGGATATTTCGGCGGTTTTTGTGAACGCTTCGTCGGGAACGTCAGTCGTAACGGCTTTTGCTTCCAGCACTGTTTTGCCGTCGTTTTCGAGAAGCATCGTCAGTCCGTTCCAAACAGCGATTTTCACAGGCACGCCTGTTCTTAAATCCATGTATGGATAAAATGGCTGTTCGGTAAATGTGCCGCCAATCACCGTACATTTTTGGCCTGCAATCGTCTGGTCGGCTTGTTTGGCCAGTCCCGCTTTGAGGTATCCATCGCTTAAATCTTTAATTGAAGCGTAGAAATTATTGCAATTCTGCTCAACCGAAAGATTGCCGAAGCGGTCGGTTTCTTTCCACTGCTGCCCGTCGTATTCGCGGGCGATGTCGGCTTTGGAATCATATATATAGATTCTGCTTGCGCCATCGGAAGCGATGTAGTCAAGCCGCTTGCGGTTTCCGCTTGCGTCTTTTGTGAAAACGACTGTGTTATAATCGGTTTCATACTTGATAGAAAAAGCTGTCGCGCTGATGTCGAATGCCTTAACATTTGCTTCAATGCTGCCCGATGCGGTTGCATCGCCGCCGCTTTTACTGCTTCCACCGCCGCAGGCGGTCATTACTGCGAGGCAGGCAACTATCGCTGCCACGTTCCTCAAAAAGTTTATTTTGCTCATATTTTAAAAATATTTAAAAATTTAATAAATTAATTTAAAAAATCACTCTAAAATCAGAGTTCAGAATGATACGGCAAAGATACGGCGCAATTTTATGCCTGTCAATCCGTAATATTACGTATTTTTAAAGCAATTTTTCTACGTAATTTTACGTAGAAACACAAAAAAGCGGGTAATTCAAATATATTTTTTAACTTTGCGACAAATAAACAGTTAATAAATTATGAGAATAATTCCTCCCGACCAGTTGCCGATAAACAGCGACGGTTCGGCATTTCACATTCACTTGAAGCCGGAACATCTGGCCGACCGCGTAGTGATGATGGGCGACCCCGGACGGGTGCCTGTCGTCGCATCCCGCTTCGAGAGCGTAGAGTTTGACGGCCAAAGCCGCGAATTCCGCACCATTACCGGAACTTACAAGGGCAAACGAATAACGGCCATTTCGCACGGAATCGGCTGCGACAATATCGACATCGTGATGGCCGAACTCGACGCATTGGCCAACATCGACCTCGACAGCCGACGGATAAAACCCGATTTCCGGCAGTTGAGCCTCGTCCGAATCGGCACTTGCGGCGGACTGCAACCTTTCTGTCCCATCGGTTCGATTGTAGTTTCCGAAATTTCTATGGGAATGGACGGCCTGCTCTATTTCTACGCCGGCAGCGAAAAAGCGCTCGACGACGAGATTTCCGAAAAATTTATCCGTCATACCGGCTGGGGCGGACGTTTGGCAAGGCCGTATTTTGTCCGCGCCGACAAATCGCTTGTAGAACAAATCGGCTACGATATGATAAAAGGCATAACTATTTCAGCCAGCGGATTTTACGGCCCGCAAGGCCGGCACGTAAGGCTTGGATTGCAATATCCTGATATGAACGAAAAGATAGAATCATTTGAGTATCAGGGACTTAAAATTGCCAACTACGAAATGGAAAGCGCCGCCCTGTCGGGGCTGTCCGCACTGATGGGACACCGCGCAATGACGGCTTGCCTCGTGATTGCCGGCCGCTACGCAGGCGAAATGAATACCGAATACAAAGGCTCGTTCGACGAACTGATTAACAATGTTTTAGACAGAATATGACAACAATTTGCGCCGTATCTACCCCTCCGGGAACAGGAGGAATCGCCGTCATCAGGGTTTCCGGCCCCGATGCGTTCGCTGTATGCGACAAAATTTTCGTTCCGAAAAACAATGGCAAATTGTCTGATTTTCAGGCAAATACTGTCCATTTCGGAACAATAGTGAAAAATCTCGAAGCCTCCCGATTGATTGACGAGGTTATGGTTGCGGTTTTTCGCGCTCCCCACTCGTTTACGGGCGAAGATACGGTGGAAATCAGTTGCCACGGTTCGGCCTACATTCAGCAGGAAATTCTGAAATTGCTCATTGGCAACGGATGTACGTTAGCCGCGCCGGGCGAATTTACCCAACGCGCGTTTCTGAACGGCAAAATGGACTTGTCGCAGGCCGAAGCGGTTGCCGACCTGATTGCTTCGGCTTCGGCGGCCTCGCACCGGCTGGCGGTCAGCCAGATGCGCGGCGGTTTCAGCGGCGAATTGCAGGATTTGCGCCAAAAACTGCTCAATTTTGTTTCGCTATTGGAACTCGAACTCGATTTCGGCGAAGAACAGGTGGAATTTGCCAACCGCAGCCAAATGCTTGTGCTTGTGGCAGATATAAAAGCGCGTCTGGCGGCGCTTGCAAAATCGTTCAGTTGGGGAAATGTTATGAAAAACGGAGTTCCCGTGGTTATAGTCGGCGAGACAAATGCCGGTAAATCCACGCTACTCAACCTCTTACTGCGAGAAGACAAAGCCATTGTATCCGACGTCCACGGCACAACCCGCGATTCTATCGAAGACGTCATCAACATCAACGGCATACTGTTCCGCTTCATCGACACGGCCGGAATCCGCTATACCGAAGACGAAATCGAACTGCTCGGCATCGAGCGCACTTTCCGCAAAATCGAGCAGGCCTCGATAATTATCTGGATGATTGATACCACGCATTTCAACAAGGAAATCGAGTATATTGCCGACCGCATTGTGCCGCTTGTCAAGAACAAAAAACTGCTGATTGTTTTTAATAAAATTGATAAAATAAGTCCCGAAGAACAGGCCATTCTCGACGAGGAATTTTTGCCTCACGTACCGGCCGAAAGGCTTTATCTGTCAGCCAAATACAAGAAAAATACCGAAAAATTGGAAAAAGCCCTGCTTGCAGCCGCCAATTTGCCCGAACTGCGCGACGGCGACATTGCCGTAACCAATATCCGGCATTACGAGGCGCTTACAAACGCCCTTGCAGCAGCCGCCCGCGCCGAAAAAGGCCTTGAAACCCAGATTTCATCGGAATTTATTGCCCAGGACGTCCGCGAGTGCATGCACTATCTCGGCGAAATTACCGGCGAAATCACTAATGACGAGGTTTTGGGGAATATTTT
>JAISUN010000072.1 GCA_031272085.1 Dysgonamonadaceae bacterium
GCGTTACTTCCAAGATGATTACGGATGTAAAAGTAATAATTTTTGTTGGAATAATAACCGTTTTCTGTCAAAATTCTTGTTAACGAGCCGTTTTCATACACAAAATTGCCGATATAGTCAGTTGTTTTTGTGTTGTTCAGCGAAGCGGTATTAATGGCCGAGCCTATTACCGGATTTGTGGAATAACTGCTCGCCCAGCGGCTAACAACTTTCAGTTTTTTGCCGCCAGCGGAATACGTGTATTCATTCCGCGCCTCGGCTACCGGGTTTTTCATATCGACTTTCAAGGGCAAATTGAGCAGATTGTAAGTGATTTCCGAAATTCCGCGGTTCAAATCCTTTGTCATTGCGCCAACAGTGTTGTAGGCATATTCCGCGCCTGTCCCGGTCGAATAATTCTTGAACTCATAAACCGAGGCGGAGGAAGAATTTGCAATCGCATCGTTTTATTTGTTACACCATTCAGTTAATTAGATTTTAGATTGTAAGAACAACTCGCATAACAGGCTAATTGCAAAGGTGGTTATCCAACCCTACCATTATCTGCGCCCGATACCGCAAGGCCAGTTAGACGCGATGACGATGACCGACGACGAGAAAAGATTAAAATATGAACCGTAAGATTTTGAATGAAATACGGAAAGTAAAGCGCCGGATTTTGCCGAATGAGCGGCTGATTGACAAAGGCTAAAATAAATTTCTACTCCTAACAGCGGGCTTTAATCCACTCCACCCAAGCCGTTACTCCATCGTTTTTCAGAGCCGAAAGTTCAAATATTTTCAGTTCAGGATTGATTTTCAGGCAGTTGGCGCGAAGCATGGCAATATCGGTATTCAGATAAGGGGCGAGGTCGGTTTTGTTGATTATGCAAACGTCGGCCTCTTTGAACATAAAAGGGTATTTCAACGGCTTGTCGTCGCCTTCGGTGGTGCTGACTATCACTACTTTATGATTTTCGCCAAGGTCGAACATCGCGGGACAAACTAAATTCCCGACATTTTCGATAAAAAGAACGGAATTTTCCTTCGGTTCCAAATGTTTCAGAGCATGATTTATCATAGATGCGTCGAGATGGCATCCGGTTCCGGTATTTACCTGAAACACAGGCACATCGAGAGCGGCAATGCGGTCGGCGTCGTTAGATGTTTGCTGGTCGCCTTCGATTACGTAAACCGGAAAATGCGGCTTCAATTGCCGGATTGTTTCTTCCAAAAGGGTTGTTTTGCCCGAACCGGGCGAACTCATCAGGTTGAGGCAAAAGATTTTTTTAGCCTCGAAATATCCGCGATTGCGCTCTGCAAGCAGGTTGTTGCGCGAAAGAATATCCTGTTCCAGCGCGATTGTCCGGCTGTCGGAATGTTCGTGCGAATGACCGTGGTCGTGTCCATGGTCGTGATTGTGAGGATGATTATGTTCTGCGTTTCCGCATCCGCAAGTTACACACATAATTGTAAAGATTTAATATATAAGCAGATAGTAATAAAAAAGCGCAGCGTAAACGGCCAACAAAAGGCTGTCGAAACGGTCGAGAAATCCGCCGTGTCCGGGCAGGGCGTTGCCGGAATCTTTGACTTCGAGGGTACGTTTAAACAGCGATTCGAGCAAATCGCCAAAAGTGCCGAAAACCACGATGAACAGCGATAATGCAGCCCAGTGATACCAAGCAATTTGCGGTTCAAGTCCGGCAAAAATAAACGAAGAAGCGACAGTGAAAACCAGCCCTCCGAAAAATCCTTCCCACGACTTTTTGGGCGAAATGCGCTCGCAAAGACGATGTTTGCCCAAGGTTGAGCCTACAACGTAAGCGCCTGTGTCGTTTACCCAGATAAATATGAATAACGACAGGACAATCAGCCAGTTATGCGTTTCGCCATTACTGAAATATAATGGACAGAGCATTGCAACCGGCAACGCGATATAGATTTGCCCGAAAATCACGCGCGAGAGGCGCAAAAAGGGTTCATGCCGCTTGCCAAGCGTTTCGCCGACAAATATTGCAACAAGATAAAACAGATAAACAAAGAAAATTCTCGCGTCAGGCACATAGCCCGAAAAATACAGAAAAGCGGACGCAAAAAGCAGAACTCCGCCTAAAATATTGAGCCACAGACCGATAGCGGCTCCGCGCTTTGCGTTCAAAAGTCCGCAATATTCGCGCAGGCAAAATGCCGTAACGAGCGCAAAAAGAGCGCAAAAAGAGAGTGGATGCCACACAATGCAGAAGCAAATTATCCCCACGTAAGCGATTCCGGTAAAAAGTCGGGCAAAGAAATTCTTCATTTGTCGGTCATTTGTTTTCTTCCTTGTTTTCTTGATTTTCAGACAGTTCGTGCGCAGTTTCCTCGTTAGCAAGTCCCTGTTCGGCAAGAATTTCCTGCGAACGGGAAACCCATTTCCGCTCGCCGAAAATGCGTTCGAGGTCGTCGGCATAAATTACTTCCTTTTCGAGCAGGAAAGAGGCGAGTTCGCTGTGTTTATCCTTGTTTTCGCGCAGGATTCGCTTTGCGCGTTCGTACTGTTCGTTGATAATCCGCTTCACTTCGTCGTCAATCAGTTTGGCCGTCTGGTCGCTGTAAGGTTTCGTGAAGCCCCAGTCCTGACCGCTGGCGTCGTAATAATTCAGGTTTTGCAGGTTGGGACTCATTCCGTAATAAGCCACCATTGCGTAAGCCTGTTTTGTAACTTTTTCGAGGTCGTTGGCGGCTCCGGTCGATATTTTTCCGGTAACGATGTCTTCGGCTGCGCGACCTCCGAGGGTTGCGCACAACTCGTCCTGCAACTGTTCGTAGGTTGTTATTTGCCTTTCTTCGGGCATATACCAGGCGGCTCCGAGGGCTTTTCCGCGGGGGACAATAGTAACTTTCACCAGCGGATTGGCGTGTTCGAGCATCCAACTCAATGTCGCGTGTCCGGCTTCGTGAATGGCTATCGTTTTGCGTTCGCCTTCGGTGGTAACTTTCGATTTCTTTTCAAGTCCGCCCACGATGCGGTCAACGGCGTTCATAAAGTCGTCTTTCTGAACGGCTTCCTTGCCGTTGCGGGCGGCTATCAGGGCGGCTTCGTTGCAGACGTTGGCAATATCGGCGCCTGAAAATCCGGGAGTTTGGCGGGCAAGAAATTCGGTATTTACGTCCTGTCCGAGTTTGATGTTTTTCAGGTGAACGTTGAAAATTTCCTTTCGCTCATTCAATTCGGGCAAATCAACGTTAATCTGGCGGTCGAAGCGGCCTGCGCGGAGCAGGGCCTTGTCGAGGATATCCACGCGGTTGGTTGCAGCCAAAATGATTACTCCGCTATTGGAAGCGAAGCCGTCCATCTCGGTAAGCAACTGGTTCAGAGTGCTTTCGCGCTCGTCGTTTGCCCCGAAATTCGGATTGCGGTTGCGGGCGCGGCCTACCGCGTCTATTTCGTCGATAAATATGATACAGGGGGCTTTTTCCTTGGCTTGCCGGAAAAGGTCGCGAACGCGGGAAGCGCCCACGCCGACAAACATTTCCACGAAATCGGAACCAGAAAGCGAGAAAAACGGCACGTTGGCTTCGCCTGCTACGGCCTTGGCCAACAGGGTTTTACCCGTTCCCGGAGGGCCGACTAACAGGGCGCCTTTTGGAATTTTTGCGCCGAGGTCGGTATATTTTTTCGGATTTTTCAGGAAATCGACTATTTCTTCCACTTCCTGCTTGGCTTCGGCAAGTCCGGCTACGTCCTTGAAGGTTACTTTTTTGGCCTGCGTCGTTTTATCGTAAAGTTGCGCCTTGGTGCGGCCTACCCCGAAAGGGCCTCCCACGCCGCCGGTTGATTTCCGCAGCAACCAAACCCAGACAAAAATCAGGATTGCAAAGGGTACAATATTGATTATCAGGCTCCAAAGCCGGCTGTTGCCCTCGGAGTACGAGATTGTCGAATCGATTTTATATTCGTTTACCCAACGGTCGTAATAGTCCGAAAACTTGTCGGCCGATGGGATTATAACCGAAACCGTAGCATCGTTGCTCTGCATCGAGAAGGGGCCGGGCGCAGGCAGGGAATCTGTTCCGAAAATGGTTATCAGATTTTCCTTTTTTACGGTCGCAATTACCTTATTTTCAGTCATATTGACCTGCATTTTGCTGAAAGTGTTGTTTTCGGCCAAATGTCGGAACTCCGTCCAGCCTACTTCTTTGTTCCTTTCGGCAGTTGTGCTTGAAAAGAAGTAGAAAATAAGGACGAAAAAAACGAGGGCGTAAACCCAGTTGAAGCCGAATTTGAACGGCTTGTTGTTCCCTCCGGGAACCGGCATTTCCGGTTTCGGCGGGGTTTCTTTTTTATTTTTTTTGCTGTCTTCGCTCATAAAATATCCGGGATTTCGGTCAAAGCAGCGTCGGCCCACAGGTTCTCGATGTTGTAGTAAGCCCGTATTTCCGGCACAAAGATATGCAGCATCACAGTGCCGTAATCCATTGCTATCCATCGTGCTTCCTGCATCCCTACCGCTCCGAGGGGTTTTTCGTGCATCCGCTCGTAAACCTTGTCCCAGACGGAATCGGAAAGGGAAGAAACCTGCGTCGGCGTATTGCCCTGACATATAATAAAATACTGACAAATTGAATTTTCAAGTTTAGTCATATCCATCGTTACAATCTTCCGGCCTTTTTTATCCTGCAAGGCTTCGACGATTGTATTGATTAAAATTTTTGTGTCATCCATTCATTTACCTTTTGTTCGACATTTTTTTTACTATTATTCTGCAAAGATAGATGAAATTTTTCAAATAACATTCTTTTTAAAAAAAATCGTGTAATTTTGTGGTATGAAACAATATTTAGACTTGCTGCAACACGTTCTCGAAAATGGCGTGAGGAAAGAAGACCGCACCGGAACGGGAACATTAAGCGTTTTCGGGTATCAGATGCGTTTCAGGATGTCGGACGGTTTTCCGCTGCTGACGACCAAGAAACTGCACTTAAAATCAATCATTTACGAACTGCTATGGTTCCTGCGGGGCGATACCAATATCGGCTACCTGAACGAAAACGGTGTCCGCATCTGGAACGAGTGGGCGGATGCCAACGGCGATTTGGGGCCGATTTACGGCTATCAGTGGCGCTCGTGGCCGGATTACCGAGGCGGACATATCGACCAGATTACCGAAGCGGTAGAAACGATAAAAAACAATCCCGATTCGCGGCGCATAATCGTCTGCTCGTGGAACGTGGGCGCATTGCAGGATATGAAACTCCCGCCCTGCCACTGCTTTTTCCAGTTTTATGTTGCTGACGGACGGCTTTCGCTGCAACTCTATCAGAGGAGCGCGGATA
This sequence comes from Dysgonamonadaceae bacterium, assembly GCA_031272085.1. Lineage (GTDB taxonomy): Bacteria > Bacteroidota > Bacteroidia > Bacteroidales > Azobacteroidaceae > Azobacteroides. Next base: position 5,299 of record JAISUN010000072.1, read on the forward strand.
TTTTTCTTGGAGTGCCGTTCAATATCGCTTCCTACGCGCTTTTGCTGAAAATGTTCGCACAGGCGGCAGGCCTCGAAGAGGGCGATTTCGTCCATACTCTCGGCGACGCGCATATCTATCTTAATCATTTGGAACAGGCCAAGTTGCAACTCCAACGCGACCCGCGTCCGCTGCCCGCGATGAACATCAATCCCGATGTAAAGGATATTTTCGGATTCCGGTACGAGGATTTTTGTTTGACCGGATATGAGCCTCATCCTCATATTAAAGCCGAAGTAAGCGTTTGAAAATAGTTAATAGTTAGTAGTTATTTTATGGAGATTTGCATTATTGTTGCGGTAGCAGAGAATGGCGCGATAGGGAAAGGCGGGGATTTGCTTTGGCATATCGGCGAAGATTTGAAGCGGTTCAAGGAAATAACTTCCGGCCATCCGGTAATTATGGGGCGGAAAACTTGGGAGTCGCTGCCGAAGAAGCCTTTGCCTGACAGACGGAATATTGTGGTAACAAAAAACAGGGATTTTACAGCCGAAGGAGCGGAAATTTGCCATTCGACAGAGGAAGTTTTAAGCGCCTGCAAAAACGAAAACGGCGAAGTTTTTTGCATCGGCGGAGCGGCTCTTTACCGCGAAATGCTGCCGTTGTGCGATAAACTGTACATCACAAGGGTTTTTGAAAATTTCGAGGCGGATACTTTTATGCCCGAAATAGATTTCAGCGCTTGGAAAAAATCAAAATCCGGAAATTCCAAACGCCTTTTTGACGAGAAAAGCGGACTGCATTTCCAGTTTGAAAAATACGAGCGGAAACAGGCGTTTCAATTCCGCACAATGTAGTGCAGATACGAATCGTTGTAAACCCGATAGTATTTCAACGCAAGTTTTGCCGACGCTGCCGGCCCCGATTCAGGACTTCCAAAGCCGTCGGAAACGATGAAAACCGAATTACAGACCGGACAGGTTGCTTTCAAACCGTCGCAATTCAAGCGCGAAATCCGGTTTGGTGCCTCATACGGACAGGCCAAATCGAAAGCGTAAATATTAATATCGCTGTCGCCGAACATTCCGTTGACTATCAAAATTCCGCCGAATCCAAGTTTTTCCTCGGCCAATCGCGGCGCGGTAAGCGTTTTGTAGGCGCCGGACGGAATCAGCGAATTGTCGCGTCCATTAAGGTCTAAATCCACATAAACCTGCGCCGACGGAATTGTCGAAGTAAATTCTTTTTCGCAACCCGAAAGCGCGATGAAGACAAAGAAAAGCGTGATAATGATTCGTAGTTTCATTCCTGTTTTATAAATTTAATTTTCATTTTTTGAAATTTGCAGACCGCAAAAAAGCCCACCCCGCCGTTGCCGATGTTGGTGGTAATATTCGATGCAGGGCCGCCGAACAGCGGATTTTCGCCGCCCTTTTCGTTCTGGCACTGGGTTATAAAATCGAAATATTCTTTCGTAATCCGGCAAAACCGGACTTCCAGCGTGTCGCCCGACTTTATGTAAACCATATTTTCCTGCATATAATCGGGGTTGTCGTCTTTGGTAAGATAATCGCCGAAATGATACAGATTCAGCCTGATTTGCTGGTTTGGAAACATCTTGTCGTCGGTTACGACAGCCGAACTTATCGAGCCGTTCAGCAGTGAATCGTTGCAGAAAACGTTGAACAGATAATAATCATCGCCCTCTGTATCAGTCAAATAAAGATGAAGCAGATAACTTGTCGTCCCAAACATATCCATAACTTCCAAGGTCAGGGAATCGCCCTGTTGAGTTGTAAGAGCCTCTGTTTTAGCCTCATAAACATCGAGCGAGCCGTCGCCGTCGAAATCCGTTTTTACGGAAAGCGAATATTCCGTATCGCCGGTAACATCAAACCGCCGGTTGAAAAAATAAAATCCTTTTATGGAATCGTTTTCGGTAAAATTAATTTGCCGTCCGTCGGAAGTCGAAACCATAACTTCGGCGCCCGAAACGCCCTCGTTAGGCAAATCGTCGAAATAAGGCGAGGAGCGGCTTACGCTGATACCCTGATAATCGGAATCGTCGCTAATCAGGCCGTAAACGACAATGACCGGCGGCGAATCTTTTGTCGGCAAATCAATCCTTTCGGTGCAGGAAAACCCCGTCAAAAAGGCAATTACCCCAAAAATAATATGTAAAAAATCCCATTTTTTCATTCAAAATTCTTCATTCAAAATTCATTCATTCTCAATTAAAATTTAAAGTTGTACCCAAACGACGGCACAATCCCGAAAAGGTACATTTTTTCGGCGTAAGGAATGCCTGTAACATCGTCCTGGTCGTAGTAAATTATCCACGGATTCTTCTGATTATAAACATTATAAAGCGAAATGAACCATTCGCCTTTCCAACGTTTTGCAGAACCCGCTTTCGGAGCGTAATTGAGCGAAATATCCATACGGTGGTAGTCCGGTTTGCGGAACTCGTTACGCGCCGAATAAATCGGAAAATAATCGCCGCCAATAGCGAAACGCCCTGAGGGATAGGTGCTTGGCGTACCGGTAGCAAAAACCCAGACAGCCGAAGCCGTAAGTTTTTTCGACAGGATGTAAGTTGCGGCAATGTTTACCGCGTGAGTTTTGTCGTAAGGCGCAAGATAGGTTTTTCCCTGATTAATTTCGGGAATCGTGCGCTCGGAGCGGGAAAGCGTGTAGTTGGCAAATCCCGTCAGGCGGCCGCTGTTTTTCCTGACCATAAACTCTATGCCGTAAGCCTTTCCACGACCGGTGCGAACTTCGCTTTCCAAGTCCTGATTCAGAAGCAGTTGCGAGTGTTCGCGGAAGTCGATTACGTCTTTCAGGTTTTTGTAGTAAACCTCGACCGAAGTTTCGTAGCGGTTATCGCTGAAATTGCGGAAATAGCCCGCCGAAACGATGTCCACCTGCTGCGGTTTGATGTTTTTACTCGCCGAAAACCAGACGTCGAGCGGCGAACCGGCCGAGGAGTTATTGGCAAGTTGCATATACTGCGTGTTGTGCGAATAATTGGCTTTTGCCGAAGATGTTTCCGTAAGCCGAAAAACCGCTCCCAATCCGGGTTCCCAAGCAGAATAAGTATGCGCGTTTTTCCCGTAATTGCTGAACATCGAATAGCGAAGCCCGTATTTCAGGGAAAATCTGTCGCTAACTTGCTGTTCATTAGACAGATAGGCCGCAAGTTCCAGAGCCTCGTTTCCCGGAATTATGTAGTCGTCCAAATCCATTCCCGAAAGATAAACTTTTCCCGGATTGAAAAAGTGATAAGTTCCTGTCAATCCGTAAGATAAGTCAAATGCAGGATTCAAGAGATGATGAAAATCGGCTCTCGCGCCCAAATCGCGGATTCCCGAAATCCAGGTAACGGTCATACCTTCCATATCCGAACCCAAATCGTAGAGATAATTGGTGTAGTGAAGGCTGAATTTTCCGAAAAGAGTTTCCGAAAAAGAGTGGTTCCATCGCAGCGACGAAGCGGTATTGCCGTAATTGAAATGCCCGATATTTACCCCCATCCTGTCGAGGCCGTTGTAGATATTAAATTCTAAATTGTCGCGCTCCGAAAAACGGTGCGTCATTTTGCCGTTCAGGTCGTAGAAATAGAGCGAAACATCGTGTAAATCTTCATTTGGAGCCAAAAACAGGAAAAGGTCGGCGTAAGTCCGGCGGGCGGCTGCGTACCACGAAGTTCTGCTCCCGAGCGGCCCCTCTATCATTAAGCGGCTGGAAATCAGGCCTATGCCTCCCGTTCCGGTAATTTTTGCCGGAATATCGTTTTTGGTGCTGACTTCGAGCAGGGACGACAGCCGTCCGCCCTGTCGTGCGGGGAAATGCCCCTTGTACAGTTCGATTCCCTGCATAAAATCGCTGTTGAAAGCCGAGAAAAATCCCATTTGATGCGAAGGATTGTAAACCGTTGAGTTATCGAGCAATATCAGGTTCTGGTCGGGCGAGCCGCCCCGCACGCTGAATCCGTTGCTGCTCTCGGAAACCGACTGCACGCCGGGCAGCAGTTGCAGGGTTTTCAGAATATCCGTTTCGCCCATTATTGCTGGCAGCAGGCGGATTTCTTCCATGCTCATCCGTTCCGTTCCCATTGTGAGGGCGGTAACGTTCCTGTCTTTGCGGAGCGAGGAAACGACAACCTCTTTCAACAGTAGATTGGTATGGAGTTTTATGTTCACGACCGGCGGAGTATCGCGGTTTATCCTTATTTTTTGACTTTCATAGCCGACGTATGTAATGGCCAAAATGCAGTTTTCCGAGGGCAAACTGATTGAAAAAGAGCCTTTTGCATCGGTCGTTACGCCCGTTTTGGATTCAGCAATGGAAACGCTTGCGCCGACCAAAGGCGCTCCGGTAGAGGCGTCGCAAACCGTTCCGCCCACCGTCCTCGTCTGGGAAAACAAAAGCAGGGGAAAAAACAGCAAAAGCGCTATTAACATACAGTTTAGTACGGTTTTCTTAATTATTTCCAAAATATAAACCTCAATTATTGGGTGCAAAGTAACGAATTAATTTTCAAAGCGCCAAAAACAAACCCGCTTACTTTTTCGTCTTAATTCCCGGAAATTGGACTGTTGCCTTGTTTGTCAAAAAATCCCCTTTGAAAAGTTCGTAGATTCCGACTTTTTCAGGCAACTTTTGTGTTGAATACTGCACTGTGGCATTTACGTTTCTTTCCTCACGAACAGGCTCAATTTCAACGTAATCCAAAGATTTTGTATCATC
>JAISUN010000022.1 GCA_031272085.1 Dysgonamonadaceae bacterium
GCCCAAGTGGGACCACTCATTGAAAATCAATTATTTACCTGTTGTATGTAGGCGCATATAGCAGGTATTTTTGCTTTAAAATGCCTGTTTGTACAGCCTGAAAATGTACGGTTATGTACATTTTGCATAGAAATAATTTAGAAATCTATTTTACCCCAAACCGATAAACCGCAAAACTTTGTGCCGCTATTTCGCCGCTGTAAACTGCGCCGCTAATGCTTTGCGCCAGCGGAACTTCCACAGGCGCAACGGCCGATGGATTGGCGATGGTGTTTTCGGCGTCGGGATTATCCGATTTCAGCGTTGTGAGCGAGATTCCGGCAATCGTCTGATTTTTTTTCAATCCTTTGAAATTGAGGCTGAACGGCTGCGCAGTGTCGGAGGTGTTGGCGATTTTCACGATTACGGTTTTATCGCCGGAATCGTAAACTGCGCTGGCAAACAGCCCGTTTTGTCCTTCCTGGCCGGCTATCGCTTGCTTGTTCATCGTCAGCGAAAGCGCGTTTGTGCCTTTATTTTTGGCGTAAAGTTGCTGTACATAATAACTTGACGTGCGGACAGAATTGAGGTTGTCGAACCAAATCAGGTCGGGACGCCACTGCCAGCCCTCGACGTGGGCGAAAAGCGGGGCGTAAGTCGCCATCCTCACAATGTCGGCATTGCGTTCGAGGCCGGTCATAAAGGCGGCTTCGAGCAGGGCTGCGTGAAAATGATTCCATTTTTTGCCCTTTCCGTGGCAGGCATATTCGCCGGCAAAAACTTTCGGGCCTTTGCGGTCGTAATTATCGTAACGCAGTCCCTGTGAGAGAAACCACGATTCGGGACGGTAAAAATGCTCATCTACGAGGTCAGCTTTCAGGCGGCGCATTTCAGGCCAGAGGTAATCGAACTGTTCGCCTTCGGAATTTGGGCCTGCGCTGCCAACTATCTTAATATCAGGATATTCCCGTCGGATAGCGTCGATGAAAGGCGCAAGATGTTCGGGATATTCCTTTCCCCACTGTTCGTTTCCTATTGCCAAAAATTTGAGGTTGAAAGGTTCGGGATGTCCCATTTCGGAGCGGAGTTTGCCCCATTGGGTATTGGCGCTGCCGTTGGCAAATTCTATCAGGTCGAGCGCATCCTGAACGTAGGGTTGCAGTTCGGAAACCGGCACGTGGGCGTCGTCGCTGTTGTTCTGGAACTGGCAGGCCAGACCGCAGGAAATGACCGGCAGCGGTGCGGCTCCAATATCTTCGCAGAGCAGGAAAAACTCATAAAATCCGAGTCCGTAACTCTGGTAATAGTCGGGGAAAAAGCGGTAATTAAAAGTATATTGCCAGCGATTCTCGTTCAGAGGCCGGTTTTCGGGTATTCCGACGGAGTTTTTCCAGTTGTAGCGTGTATCGAGGTCGGTACCTTCGACTATGCAGCCGCCCGGAAACCGCAAAATGCCCGGATGTATGTCGGCAAGAGCCTGTGCAAGGTCGTTGCGAAGCCCGTTTTCGCGGCCTTTCCAAGTTTTTACGGGGAATAGCGAAATGTGTTCCAAATCGGCGCTTTTCGGCGATGTGAGGAAGATTCGCAAGTGGGCTTTTTCATCTGTCTGTGCGGGTTTCAGGATAGCGGTATATTTTTTCCACTCTGTGGAATTGATTTTTATCACCTGCGAGGCAAAAGCCTGCTGTTCGGCCATACTTGCGGGATTGATTAATTCCACGCGGATAGATGTGTTTTCGCCTCTCGCCCAGACCGAAAAGCGGTATTCTTCGCCCTGACGAACGCCGATTCCGAAGTAGCCTTCGTTTTCGATTCCGGTATGTTTGTGCGGATGACCGGAATAGGAAAGGCGCACGTAATGCGGATTTCGCTCAAAAGGCCCGTCGTCTTTTACTTCGACATTGCCGAAAGTTTGCCAGCCCATCAGCGTTTGAGGAAACTCAAATGAGCGGTTTTTGACCAATTCGGCATACAGACCGCCGTCGGCGGCATAATTGATGTCCTCGAAAAACAAGCCGTACATTTCTTTCGATACGTCGGAAAGCGGCTTTCCGGCTTCGATTACCATTTCATTAACCTGCGCTTTTGCGCCGAAAGCGATGCAAAGCAGGGCGGTAATTATTACTTTTGATTTCATAAATTTTATTATATTAGATTTTTATTCAATTCGTTTGCCCCAAACCGAGCGTCCCGAAGCGTCGAGGCCGGTAAAGAGAACGGTTTCCCTTTCGTTTTCCCAGTCGTGGCCTGCAAAAACGATGAGATTCCGGATTTGTTCGCCCTCGATGTTGAGGTCGAGCAACTGTTCCTTTTCTGCGAAACTCCATTCGCCTGTTATATTTAGACTGCCGTTTCCCGAAAAAGTTAAATGCGATGATGTATTCCATTCGGAATTAAGCAGTTGTCCTTGGCCTGCCGCGACTTGTCCGGCTTCGAGGTTGCGGTTGGCTTGCGGCTCGCGGATTCTGATAATTTCCCATTTTCCGGCCAAATCCGAGGGGCGGAAACGGCGCGGTTTAGTCCCGGCATACCGTTCGGGCGAAACGGCCGGCCAGCCGTCGCGGGTGAAAAACACTTGGCGGACGTGCAGAATCATCTGCGTATTTTGCGGCGAAAGCCGTCCCTGATGAACCATAAAAAACTGTCCGTCTTCGGCCTGAAAAACGCCGCAATGTCCCACGCCGGCCCAGCCGGGGTGGTTGTCGAAACGGTAGGCGGCGGTCAGAATCGGGAAATCGTTGAGCGTATCTTTCAAATTTTGGCCGAAAAAGTCGTAAAAATCGCCGTCGGCGCTGCCGCCGCGTCCGGCGCGGACGTTATAGGTGGTCATCAGCGGGTCGTAAGAAGTGAAAAGGAAATATTTTTTCAGTTCGGGATGATAGATAATTTCCGGGGCTTCGAGGTTGTCTTTCCGGTAATCGGCGCGGCGGGCAACGAGGCGTCCGAGGTCGTTTTCCCGCATTGTAAGGCCGGTTTCGGGATTCAGTTCTACGGAGTAGAGGCCTCCGAAAAACGAGCCGTAAATCATCGTCCATTTTCCGCTTGCGCGGTCTTGGATTATTGTCGGGTCGATAGCGTTCATCGGGCTTTCGTTGTTGGTTTTCACAACGCAGCCTTTTTGCGTCCAGGGGCCTTCGGGCGAGGCGGATTCGGCCAAACCGAGGTACGAAGTCTTTTTTCCGAAAGCCGAAACGCAGTAATAAAGCCGGTAAACATCGCCGTAAGGCACAATGCAGGGCGCCCAGATATTGTAGGCTCCGCGTCCGTCGGCATTTGAGCGCACCCAATCGACGGCCTCCTGCGGAATTGCGGGGAAAGCCCAGCCTCGAAACTCCCAATCCACAAGGTTTTGCGAGCGGCGTACCTGAATAAATCCGACAGGAATGTTTTTTTGCCGCGCTTCCCATGGTTTATCGGCAAAAACGGCGTCGGTCGAATACATATAATACCAGCCGCCAAGCCGCTTACATTCAGGGTCGTGAACATTGTAAACTCCCCATTGCCGATAATTTTCAATACTTGAAATAGAAGAATAATCGTCCGCCCAGGGATTAGCCGAAGGCGAGGGCGTAAAAATGCTTTTCGAGCATGATGCGAAAAGCGGCAAAACGATAAAAAATGCTGTTATGCGTTTCATATTGCAAAAATAATTACTCATTCAGCGGGTTTCGGTGGACAAATGAATAATTAAAGTGGACAAAAAAGAAAACTTTGGCGACAATCAAAAAACTTTTATATCTTTGTGGCATTAAATCCGATTTAATGAAAAAACACCTTTTTTTGCTTGCACTTTTTTCGGTTTTTGCCGCGAGCCTGAATGCCGACTCCGGCGAAACGTTCACCAGCCGCTACAATACGGCGTATATCACTATGGACAATGGTTTGCTGCACAATTTCATCGACGATATTTACCGCGACAGCCGCGGTTTTCTCTGGATTTCGACCGGAGGAGGCGGACTTTCGCGTTACGACGGATACGATTTTATCCATTACAATACCAATACTTTGCCGGTAAAATTGAAGAGCAATTTCATAAGCAACGTTTGCGAAGACGATTTTTCGCGCCTCTGGATTGCTTCCGAAGGCGGAATTGACGTCGTTGATTTGAAAACGCTGAAAAACTGCTCGTTACGCGAGATTTCCACGCTCGAATATTTGCCCGCTTTCCGGATTATTAAGGACAGCAAAGGTTGTATCTGGATTTTTTGCGGCAATTCGCTGAACAAAATTTGCTTCGACGAAAAAGGTAATATCGGCGAAATATTTACCCTGTCGCACTCTTTGCGGCGGATTAGGGCTATCGCGCTGAAAGACATCGACGGCGACGGGAATATCTGGGCGGGGCTTGACAACCGCGTTTGCAAGATTTATCAATCCGATGGCGGAACGCTGAAAGCAGTACGGCAAATCCCGGCTCTGCAACTCGAAGAAAACACGCTGGTTTCGGCTTTCATTCTGAAAGAGAACGAGTTGTGGATAGGCACCGACAACGGACTTGTCCGCTACGACCGCAATCACGGAACTCTGCGCGAATACTCACATTCGCGGACTGACGCCCATTCGCTTTCGCAAAATCACGTTACCGATTTGGCTGTTACCGCCAATTCGCAACTGCTTATCGGAACCTTGCTCGGAATCAATGTTTACAATCCTGTGAGCGACGATTTTGAGCATATCGAAGCGCCCGCGCTCAACTCCAATTTTGTAAACTGCCTGCTTTCGGACGGAGATATTATCTGGATAGGCACCGAATCGGGCGGAATTAACAGGATGAATGTCAGGAAGTTATCCGTAAATATTTTTGTCCACAACAAGGAAGTGCCGTACAGTCTTTCGGCCAATCCGGTAAATGCCGTTTACGAAGACGCTTCAGGCAGCCTCTGGGTTGGAACCGTTGAAGGCGGGCTGAACCGCAAACTCGCGGGCGAGCGCAGATTTACGCATTATACGGCAGAATCGGCTACGCGGTTGAGCCACAATTCGGTAAGCGCAATTACCGCCGACGCTCAAAACCGGCTCTGGCTGGGAACTTGGGGCGGGGGAGTGAACCTGCTCGACCTTCAACATCCCGAAAAGCCGCGGTTGCGCGTGATTACCGACCCGGATTATCCCGGAATATGGTTCACAGGCGCACTTTGCTACGATTCCATAAATAACGGAATGTGGATTGGCAGCAATCCGGGAATATTTTTCTACGACTTCCGCACCGAAAGGCTGACGCTCCCGTTTCCCGCTTCAAATGAGGCGCAGGGAATTATCGGGGCGCTGATTGACCGCGACAGCCGCCTCTGGTTGGGCGCTCTCGACGGGCTTTACGTCATCGACCTGAAATCGCGCAACGGCGACAGTTTCAAATACCACTATTTACGGTATAAACTCGACAATCCAAAGTCGGGAATGATAGAGAAAATTTGCGCTTTTTGCCTCACTGCCGACGGCGAAATTTGGCTGGGAAGCAACGGTTACGGCGCATATCGCGCTATTTCTGTGCAAGGTGCTGATAATAAAGTAAATAGCGACAGTTTGCCGTTCCGTTTCGAGGCGGTAACAAGCGAGCAGGGATTGATTAGCAACAACATCCGCGGGATTTTGGAAGACTGGCAGGGAATGTTGTGGTTCAGCACCAACAACGGACTTTCTCGTTACGACCGCAAATGCGGCCGCTTTACCAATTACACTAAAGAAAAAGGACTGCTCGAAAACCAGTTTTACTGGAACGCTTATTGCCGTTCGCACAGCGGAATGTTGTATTTCGGCGGGCTGGGCGGGCTTCTCGAAATTGAAGGCGGTCAAATAGCGTCGGCGACTGTAAATCAGAATGTTACCCTTACCCGTTTGAGGGTTGGAAACCGCATCGTTTCGGGCGGAAGTCCATATACTGACGTCGATATCAGCCTCGCGAAAGTTCTGCGGCTGCACGAGCGCGACAAGTCGTTTTCGCTCGAATTTTCGGCTCTGAATTTTGAGCCGGAACTTTCGGCAACCTACGCCTACCGCCTCGAAGGTTTCGACGAGCAATGGATTGAAACGCCCGCCACGCGCCGTTTTGCATCATATACCAATTTGCCTGCCGGAAATTATGTTTTCCGAATAAAATATATTCCCGAAGGCTCGACTGGCGAGGATGCGCCGGTTACGGAATTGCGGATTACGGTTCGCCCGTTTTTCTACAAGACGGCTTGGTTTATCGCTTTATTGTTCGCAGTATCAGGCATTTGCGCTTATGCGTTTTTCAGCAAACGCGCCAAACGGCACCGCGAGCAGATAGAGGAAATGTCGCGAAAAGTGCAGGAAATGACTGTCGATAAACTCTCGTTTTTCACCAATATCACCCACGAGTTCCGCACGCCCATTACCTTGATTATCGGGCCGATAGAGCGTGCCTTGAAGTTGAGCAGCAATCCGAAAGTGATTGAGCAACTCAATTTTGTTGAGCGGAACTCGAAATACCTGCTTTCGCTCGTCAATCAGTTGATGGATTTCCGCAAAGTGGAATCCGGCAAACTCGAAATAGCGCCTGTCGAGGGCAATTTTCGCGAGTTCGTCGAAACCCTGCTTTTGCCGTTTGAAGCCTTTGCCGCAGAACGGAATATAAGGCTTGAAAAATACGTACATCTGACGAATCCGATGTTTGTTTTCGACCACGACGCGATGCAGAAAATAATCAACAATCTGCTGTCGAATGCCGTAAAATTCACTCCAAATGGCGGAACGATAAAGGTTTACCTAAAATCGTTCAATCGAGAATCCGACCGCAAACTGTACATCGCAATCAGCGACACCGGCAGCGGAATACCGGAAGACGCTCTGGAACGGGTTTTCGAGCGTTTTTACCAAGCCTCCGGCAATGTGAAATATCCGGTTTACGGACAAAGCGGCACCGGCATCGGCCTATATCTGTCGAAACGCCTTGTGGAACTGCACGGCGGGACAATCAGCGTCCGCAATAATCCCCGCTGTGGCTGCACGTTTTCGATAATTTTACCCGCCGCGGATTCGGTTGCCGGAAAAATGGAAACAAACAAGATTTCCGTCCCGGAAACCGCCGCTGTCGAACCCGCAGTACTGCCGAAAATGGCGAATCTCGAAATTGCCAAAGGCAAAATCAGGATTTTGGTTGTGGAAGACAACAGCGATATGCGGGCGTTCATAACCTCGATTCTGTCGCCGAAATACGTAGTTGCAGAGGCCGGAAACGGTCAGGAAGCATTGGAAATCCTGAACGGCGGCGCTATCGACTTCGTGATTACCGACCTGATGATGCCCGTAATGGACGGATTGGAACTTTCGCGGCGGATAAAGGAAAATTTTGCCGTTTCGCATATTCCGGTTTTGATTCTTACGGCAAAAACCGCTCCCGAAGCCAAGATTGAAGGCTTCCGCGCCGGAGCCGACGAGTATCTCGTCAAGCCCTTCAACGAGGAATTGCTGCTCGCCAGAATAGAAAATATTATGGAAAACCGCAGGCGTTACCAGAGGCTTTTCGCTACTTCGATGAATATCAACGATTTACCGATAGAAGAAGAGTCGAGCGACAAGAAATTTGTAAACCGCGCTCTGGAAATTATGAAGGCGAATTACAAAAATTCGGAGTACGACGCTAAAGAGTTTGTGCAGGCGATGGGAGTCAGTAAAAGTCTGCTCAACAATAAGTTGCAGAGCCTTACCGGCCAGTCTGTCGGGCAGTTTATCCGCAATTACCGGCTGAATATCGCATACGAACTACTGACGCGCAACCGCATTACCCGCAGTATGAACATTTCCGAAATCGCATACGACGTAGGTTTCAACGACCCGAAATATTTTACGCGCTGCTTCTCAAAACGCTATAATCTTGCTCCGCGGGATATTTTGGCGGAGTGAATAAGGGGAGTTTGTGTTATGTTTTTTATTGACAGAAGCCTGTTTATAAGGTCTTCAAATCTAAATACATAGCACGACGGTCGTCATCTATGTCTTTTGATGTAAGGTATTTGAAATTGTTCTTTTCATAAAAGGTTAAAGCAGAACGATACGCATCAACTGTAATAAAGCGACAGGCGGCATGATGTTTTTCGCTGACATACATAATTGCAACTGTATCAATAATGATACGACCAATTCCCAATCCTGCATATTTTGCATCAACTGCCAAGCGTCCAATCTTGACTGCCGGATAATTTCTGCGGCGTTTGCTGTTTGGAATTTTTCTTCCTACTTTGTTCCACAGGGCTTTATCAACATCTGTAAGTTCAATGCTCCGCGTCAAACTGTCGTAAGAAAGGCAAAAATATGCTACAATATTCTCGTCGTCTTTTAAAATATACGTTACAGCGAGCATTGCTTGTAAATAATTTTTTGCGTCATTCAGCAAAAAATCATTCAAGTCAGAGTCGCCGCAATCGAATGAAGATAATACACTGTCTTCTTCCAATCTTATAAGTTTTAAGTTTGCACCGAGGACGCTGTTCATAACGCAAAAGTAGCGATGCTTTTCAGAAATTCATAATTTTTAATCATTTCTGCGCGTCTTTCCGAAGAAATCTTTTTCGGATTTTCAATCTCTTTGGCGAAGCGGCGAGCATCTTTTCCTGTAAGTACTGGCGTCGGTCTGATTGGTGTTGCCATATTATTATATGATTATTTTCCGCAAAATTAAAGAAAAATATTGAAATTCATTTCTTTTTTTACGAAATTTCATTTTTATTTAAAAATCTTATTATACATTTACGGCGTAAAACCTAATTCATACAGTGGCAACATACAGTCGGAAGTAACTATGAATGATTTGTTTATGTAAAAAACGTGCTTATATATTGCTATAAGTCCATTTTTTTGTGAGATATAGCAAAATATAAGCGCTTTTATATTTTGCAGAATTTGCGGAATAGTACGATAATCAATTCCTTTTATAGGCCTCTCGATAGGAATCCGCTTCAACAAATAGTCGTTTCCTGAAATAAGTGTCGATTTTTACACTTTATCCACTTGTATTGTTCATTTGTCCACCTCTTTGATTAGTTTGGTTAGTATTTTTGCATCGAGAAATAACAATTTTTTTGCAAATTTTATTAATCTTAAAAATATCTAATCGATGAAAAGAAATGGACCAATTTTATTTTTGGCGAGTTTAACAGTCCTCTGTTTCGTTTCTTCCTGTCAAGATTGGGGCGCAACCGACCCGCCGGCGGGGAATCAGGTTTACCCGAAACTTGTTCAGATTGCCGAATACACATTCGACGAAGGAATGCCCGAAACTTTTCAGCCATTTGCCAGCAGGTCGGATTTGATGCCGGTTGTCGCCGAAGACGCAGACCGCGAAAGTCTTGTCTTGCAGTCCGACAGCGGTTATGTCCGCTTGGAAAATCCGCTGAATACTGTTAAAGTTCAGAACGGCGTTTCGATTACCTGCTGGGTGAAGATGCCCGCAACGCCCGAAGGGGCCGAGCAGGACTTGACGAGCGCATTGTTTGCTTTCGTTAACGAAAACGAATCGCAACGGATGTTCCTCACGGCCAACGGCTGGCTGAAATACGATGGAGCAGACGGCTATTATGAAGAAAACAATCCCGCTACGGTAAAAACCGGAATGATGTCGGCAGGCGAATGGCATTATTTGGCGATGGCTGTTACGAATGACGGCTATTTTGTTTATATCGACGGATTGAAGAAAATCGACAAAACAATTACCAATTTCGAGGCTTGGCGGATTGTCCAGTTTATGGCCGGAGCGAAATACCTGTATCTCGGCTACGGCTCCGACACGCAGCAATCGGGCGTTTCTGTCGATGACCTGAAAATTTACCGCAACACCATCACAAGCAAGGAAACGGCGCTCGTTACGACCGGCGGAGGCGACGAAAGCGTTCCGTTTATAAAGACTGTCGGAAGCACCGATATGTCAACCGCTTGGTGGAGCGCATTCTCAAACTATCTGTCGGCTGACGGCGACTGCATTTTCCACGTCAAGTTCAAGAACTATACCAACGGTTCCGCAAACTGGAACAACTGGGTATTGGTGGTAACTAACGGCATAGAACGCGGCGAAGACGGTTACGCCGAATACTTTGTTTTGCGAGCCGACGCTTACGGCTGGGGAACATATTATGCTGGCGGAAACATCGCTCACACCTACGATTGGACTACCTTTACCGAAGATATGAAAGGCGCAACGGTTGACCTTACTCTGAAACGTCAGGGCGGCCGCGTAGAGATGAAGGCAATTACCGAGACTGTTTCCGGTAAGACATTGGAATACAGTTATTTCATCGAAGGCGTGCCTTATACTACGCTTGGTGCATTCTTCACCGTTGAAGGCGGATACCTCGAATTTGACAAAGAAAATATGAGCGTCGGTTCGCTTTACTCGACCGGAGCATACAGGGTAGGCTCAACAGACTTCTCGACCGGCTGGTGGAGCGCATTTTCCAATATAGTGAGAACTTCCGGCGATTTCGTAGTCAATTATCAGTTCTACAACTATACCGACCAGGTTGCAAACTGGGATAACTGGGTATTGGTAGTAACCAACGGTTTAGACAGGGACGAAACCGGATACGCCGAACATTTTGTGCTTCGCGCCGACGCTTACGGCTGGGGAACATATTATACGGGCGGAAATATCAGCAGCAATTACGACTGGGGTACTTTCACTTCGGATATGAACGGCGCTTTTGTGGACTTGACCTTGAAACTGATTGGAAAGAAGATTGAAATGACCGCCGTTACAACTACTACGGCAGGGAAAATCCTCACTTATACCTATCATTACGACGATATTCCGGTCGGCGAATTAGGCTCGTTCTTCACATTGGAAAAGGCTTATATTGATTTTGTTTCAATATCGACCTGTCCGTTTATTAACTCTAAAAATGCGGAATAATATGAAAAGAATAAGAATATTTATGCTGCTTACACTGCTTGCCGTTTGCCTGCCTGCTTTGGCGCAAACGGTAAAGGTAAGCGGAACGGTAAAAGATGTTGACGGCGAGCCGATAATCGGAGCCAGCGTGGTGGAAAAAGGCACTCGAAACGGCATTTCTACCGATTTTAACGGCGCTTTTACGCTCGAAGTCGCTCCCACAGCAACGCTGGAAATCAGTTTCCTCGGATTTATCAAAAAGGAAATTGCCGTTAAGGGGCAAACAAGCCTGAATATCACGCTTGAAGAAGATTCCGAGCAGTTGGAAGAAATCGTGGTCGTGGGCTACGGCTCGCAGAAAAAGGAAAGCGTTGTGGGCGCAATTTCGCAGGTTACATCGAAAGAACTGCTGAAATCGCCCGTCGGCAACATTTCGCAAGCAATAACCGGTAAGATTCCGGGCGTCATTACTTCGCAGGCTTCGGGTGCGCCCGGAGCCGACGACGCCTCGGTTTTCATCCGCGGACGCGCCACCTTTGCGGGCGACGCGCAGCCGCTGATTCTCGTTGACGGCGTAGAACGCGCTTACTCGCAGATTGCGCCCGACGACATAGAATCAATTTCGGTGCTGAAAGACGCTTCTGCAACAGCGGTTTACGGCGTGCGCGGCGCAAACGGCGTAATGCTGATTACCACCAAGCGCGGCAAGGAATTGAAACCGGTCGTGAGCCTGACGGCAAATTGGCAGTCGCAGTCGCCGACCCGCAAAAACACCTATCTCGATTCCTACGAATCGGTGGTTCTGCTCGAAGAAGCGCTTGCCAACGACGGTTTGCCTTCGCAATTCTCGGCCGCCGATATAGAAATGTACCGCAAATCCTCTGCCGGACAGTTGAGCGGAATAGATAAACTGCTCTATCCGGATGTGGACTGGTACGATGAAATCCTCAACAATTCGGCGCCTGCTCAACGCTACAATGTCAGCATTCAGGGCGGAACAAAGAGGATGAGATATTACGCTTCTGCCGAATATTACGACCAGGAAGGGCTTTACAAAAATTTGAGCGCCGATAAATACGGCAACAAATCGAATACAAACTACCGCCGCTACGCTTTCCGCGCAAATATGGATTTCCTTTTAACAAAGGAACTTACAATGTCGGTCAATTTCGGAACTCGCTTCGAGGAACGCAACGGGCCTAATGCCACGGAAGCAACCGTTTTTTATGAGTTGAATCACACTCCGGGCTGGCTGTTTCCGGTAAGTTACAGCGTTACCGAAGGCGAAGACACGATGGTTCTTTACGGTGGAAGTTCGCAGTATCAGAACAATATAGCCGGACGTTTGGCGAAAGGCGGCTTCTACAAGGCTACCAACACGATAAACGAAACAAATTTCATCGCAAATTACAAAATGGACTGGCTGACGCCCGGTTTGAGCGCAAAAGGAATGGTTTCGTTCGACTACGATTCGTACTACAACCGCCAGTTTACGGCAAGTTTCGCTACTTACGAACTGAACGACCGCGCCAATTACGAATCAATTCTGGCATACAACCAGTTCAACAGCGATACCGAACTCGCTTATGCGGGCAAAAACCAGACAACTACGCTGAAACTTTATATGGAAGCAAGTCTGAATTACGCCCGCAAATTTGGAGTCCACGACATTACGGCAATGCTGCTCTACAACCAGAACGACTACCGCTATCAGGCCGAACTTGCCCAGCGGTATCAGGGACTTGTAGGCCGCGTAACTTACGGATACGACGACCGTTATCTTGCCGAATTTAATGCCGGTTACAACGGCTCGGAAAACTTTATGAAAGGCCGCCGCTTCGGATTTTTCCCGTCAGTTTCAATCGGTTGGCGTTTGAGCAACGAATCGTTTATGGATTCGACCGACGCCTGGCTCGACAACCTGAAAATCCGCGCTTCATACGGACAGGTCGGTAACGATGTTTATATGGTAAACAACGTCCGCCAGCGCTTTTTGTACGAAGACAAATGGGTGCAGTTGAGCAACGATTATTATTTCGGAACTACCGGAAATACAGGCGTTTATGAAGGCCAATATCCGAATTACGGAGTAACTTGGGAACGGGCTAACAAATATAATTTGGGATTGGAATTTTCGCTGTACAAAAAACTTCTGTACGGAAATGTCGATTTTTTCTACGAAAAACGCAACAATATCCTGACCGAATATCTTACCCGTCCGCAATGGGTGGGCGTTGTGATGGCTGCCGGAAATCTCGGAAAAACGAAAAATCAGGGTTACGAGATTGAATTGAGGCACGACAAAAAAATTAACGCCGATTTCGATTATACCATCGGTTTGACCTATTCCCACGCGGCAAACGAGATAATTGATATGGACGAGCCGGATTTGAAAACCGGCTACCGCAAACGCGAAGGACATCCTATCAATCAGTATTTCGGATTGGTTGCCGACGGATTTGTTACCGCCGCCGATTTGGCGAATCCCGATTTTCCAGTTTCCACCTACGGCGACGTTAAGGTTGGCGACCTGAAATACCGCGATGTGAACGGCGACGGTTTCATCGACGACCGCGACGAAACGTTTATCGGTTACAGCGATATTCCCGAAAACACCTACTCTCTTTCGCTGGGAGCGAATTACAAACGTTTCGGGTTGAGCCTTATGTTTCAGGGAGTTGACCACGTGAGCCGCTATTACGACGCCGAAGCGATGTACGCTTTTGTCGCCGGCGGAAAAGTGAAAGAACATCACCTCGACCGCTGGAATCCGGCAAAGAGCGAAGCCGAAAATTTGGCAAGCGCAAAATATCCGCTGCTGCATTACGACAGTTACGGCGACCACAATCAGCGTCAAAACTCGTTTTTCCTGAAAAACGGCGCATTTGTCCGCCTCAAAAACGTGGAATTAAGTTACTCGCTGCCGCTGCGCCTCATTTCCAAGGCCTCGATGAGCGATTGCCGAGTTTACGTGAACGCAAACAACCTCTTTACTTGGGACCATCTGGGCGGCCTTACCGACCCCGAAAGCAACGGTTCAAACACCTACCCGATAATGAAGGCTGTGAACTTTGGTATTAACATTAAATTCTGAACATTATGAAGAAGATTATATTATATCTGTTTTTTGCGGCCGTTTCCGCTGTTGCGTTCAGTTCCTGCGAGGATATGTTCGGCGATTTTCTCGACAAACAGCCCAGCAACGAACTGACCGAGGCGCAGGTATTCAGCGACTGGACTACAACTACCCAGTTCCATTTCGATACCTACAATTTCCTGCGGAACGGAGCCTGCCGAATCCAAAATTCGTGGATGGACGCCGCTACCGACCTTGCCGAAACGAGTTACGCTTCGGGCGGAGTACGCACCACATTTAATATCGGCAACTATTACGGCTCGGCCGGAGCATCGGAACTGACCGATACTTGGGAACATTATTACCGCGGAATCCGCAAGTGCAATATGTTGCTTACCCATATCGACAGCGTGCCGAAAAGCGCCGATTTGAGCGACGAAAAATATGCAACCGACAAGATGAACTACATTTCGGAAGCGCGTTTCCTGCGGGCGTATTTCTATTGGGAAATGTTTTTGCGCTACGGAGCGATTCCGATTGTTACAGCGGTTCTCGACCCCGACGGCGATTTGCTTTCGGGCTACACAACCCGTCCTTCGGTAAAAGAATACGTTATCGATTTCGTACTCAAAGAATTGAAGGATTGCGAAGCAGGCCTGATGCCTTACGCCGACGGCGTGAAATCGGCAAATGCCGGACGTATTTGCCAGCCTATGGCAAGGGCGCTCTACTCGCGGATTATGCTTTATATGGCAAGTCCCCGCTATGCTTCCGCTTCGGGAGTCAGTTGGAGCGAGGCTGCCGCGGCCGCAAAAAGTTTCATCGACGACTACGGAGCAGATTACAGCCTGTTTACCGTTACCGAAGCCAGCGGAACAAACGGAGTTTCGGCTTACACAAATGCTATTTTGAGAACAACCTACGAAGGCAATAATGCCGAAGTGATTTTCTTCCGCAACGACGTGAAAATCGCGTGGGCAGGCATTAGCAACGATACTCCGGTCGGCGAAGGCGGAAACGGCGGACTTTGTCCCTCGCAAAACCTTGTCGATATGTACGATATGGCCGACGGAACTTCGCCCTTCGCCGAGTACGATGAAACGGGATGCCCCGTTTACAGCGGCGCTTCCGTTCCCGCCGTCAATCCGGCAAGCGGATACAGCGAAGCCAATCAGTGGACAAACCGCGACGCCCGCCTGACCGCTACCGTACTCCATCACGGCTCAGTTTGGGGAAATGGAATAATCAACGTGATAAAAGGGCAGCGCGATAATCCTGTCGGAAATGCAAATGCCACTCCCACAGGATATTATGTTCGCAAATACATCCCCGAAAATATTTTAAGTTCGGTTCACAGCGGCACAAGTTACCGCAACTGGATAATCATCCGCTACGCCGAAATACTGCTCAACTACGCCGAAGCGCTGAACGAGGCAAACGGCCCCTCGAAAGAGGTTTACGACTGCCTGAACCGTGTCCGCCACCGCGCCGGAATTTCCGGAAACGTGGAAGACCGCAGCGATTTGACCTCCTCGAAAGACCGTATGCGCAACTTCATCCGCAAGGAACGCACTGTGGAACTCGCTTTTGAAGACCACCGCTCATGGGATTTGCGCCGCTGGAACGTTGCTGTGCAAGCCCTCGCGCGGCCGATTTACGGCATCGACGTAGCCTCCGACGGGACTGTTTCACGCAAAATTGCGCAGAAACGGGTTTTTGAAGAAAAAATGTATCTTTATCCAATCCCCGAAACAGAGGTATGGAAAACAAACATCGAAAATAACCCCGGTTGGTAATCCTATAAAACAGTACAACTATGTATAAGAATATATCAAAAATAATACTGACAGGCATAGCAATCCTCCTGACAACCGGCATTGCATCGGCGCAAACCGGCAAAACCCTGAAAGGGCGAGTTATCGACGACAAGGGAAATCCGGTCAGCGGAGCGATTGTAAACGTTTCGGAATCAAGTACTATCGCACTGACCGACAAAGACGGATATTTCAGCCTGAAAAACGTAAAGGACGATGACGAACTGAACATCAGTAGCGTCGGTTACGAAAATACCGCTGCCGCGGCAAGTTTCAGCGATAATTTCGAGATTGTGGTAAAGGGCGATTACGACCGCTATCTGCACACAATGCCCGTGCCTTTTGCCCGCAAACCCTCAAAATTCATCACCGAAGCAACCTCGGTCGTTACCGGCGAAGAATTGCAGAAACATCCGGTTTCTATCCTGCAAAACGCTTTTACAGCCACAGTTACGGGTATGGAAACCTATGAATGGTCGAGCGAACCGGGCTGGACGGAATCGGCAATGTACATCCGCGGCTTGCGCACAATGAACACAAGCGCCCGAGCGCCGCTGATTATAGTGGATAACGTGGAGCGCGACCTCTCGTTCCTCGACGCATATCCGATTGAAAACATCACAATCCTGAAAGATGCGGCTGCAACAGCCATTTACGGTATGCGCGGAGCAAACGGCGCAATCATCGTTACTACCAAACGCGGAACTCCCGGACGCGCAAATATCGAGTTTACGCAAGAGTTCGGCTACCAGATGTTAAGCAATAAAATGGAACTTCAAAACTCCTATAATATGGCTCTTACACGCAATCAGGTGCGCTATCTCGACGGCCTCGACCCGCTTTATTCCGACCAAGATATAGAGATGTACCGCCGCCTGTGCGCCGGCGAAGAGATGACGGGAATGGACAAATACCGCTATTTTAATACCAACTGGTTCGACGAACTTTACCGCGAAACCGCTCCTTTGATGAAATCAAACCTCACAGTCAGCGGCGGAAACAAGAACACGCGCTATTTCCTCTCGTTTTCATACCTCCGGCAGGAAGGAATGTGGAACGACCAGTGGACGGAATACAACGAAGGTTACAGCACCCAGCACACGCTCGACCGCTTCAACCTCCGCTCGAATATCGATATCGACGTGAACCGCTTCTTGAACGTATCCCTCGACCTCGGCGGACGTATCGACGACATCACTCAGCCTACAACGAGCGTCTTCAATCTAACCACTTTCGGCGCAGTAGAGGCTAACCCGATGGAACCGATTTACATGCCGAACGGCGATATTTACGCTTCATCGACCGCTAATAATGCCGGACGCTATATCGCATCCTCGGGACAGGAAAAAAACCGCCGCCGCAATGTTTACAGTACGGTAACTGCAACCGGCAATCTCGACGATATTCTGAAAGGCCTTAAAGCCAAAGCGACAGTCAGTTTCGACTCCTACGAAACGTTTGAATCAACGCAGTACAACGCCGTTAATTCCTACAATTATAATTACACGGCAAAGGTCAGCGACCCTTCGGAATACACAATTACCCGATACACAACCTATTCGGCGCTTTCAACCCCGACCACCAATCCGCGTGAATACGATTACAACATCAATTTCAATGCGGGATTGGATTACGCCCGCGAGTTCGGCCAACATTCGCTTTCGGCACGCGCTTTTATCCGCACTTACCGGCACGTTGACCACGAATCGCAATCCTCGGAACGCTACCTTTCTTACAACGGTCAGGCAACTTATATTTTCGGAAACCGCTACATTCTTTCGGGAAATATCTCGAAAATGGCTTCCGACAATTACGACCCCGACCAGCGTTGGGGACTTTTCCCCGGCGGCTCCGTAGGCTGGGTCGTTTCCGAAGAACCGTGGCTGAAAAACAGCAATCTTAACCTGCTGAAATTCCGCGCATCTTACGGTCGCTCCGGACAGGCGGTTACAGGCGCCGGACGCTATCCCTATCAGGGAACTTACGCTTCCGGTACGGGTTATGCTTTCGGAACTTCGCAATCGACCATATCAGGTATTTACGAAAGCAAAGCGGGAAATCCCAACAGCAAATGGGAAATTTCGGATATGGCAAATCTCGGCCTCGACTTCGATTTTTGGAACCGGAAAATCTATGGAGCAGTGGACGTATTCAAGGAATGGCGCTCGAATATCCTGGTAACGCGCTCTACGGTGCCTATCATTCTTGGCGTCAGCGCTCCGCAAGATTCGTATGGAAAAGTCGAAAGCCGCGGTTTTGAAGTTACCCTCGGCCATAAAAACAAAATCGGAAATGTAAATTATTACCTCGAAGGTATGGTAACTTGGAATACCAACAAGATTACCGAAATGGACGAGTTGGAACCCAACGTGCCGTGGCAGGCAAAAACCGGCAAACGGATTTTCGATTATACTTCGGTTGCTTCGCTGTACGAAAGTTCGTTCAACAACACCGTCGGCGGCTGGAATCAATACCAGTTCGTCCAGTGGGCAAGCGACCCAAACCTAATTGCCACAAGCCAGCAGGATGCTATCGACCACCCCGAAAAATATCCTTACAATACTGCTTCGGGAACCGGACAACCGCTTGGAACCGCCGTTTTCAAAGACCTCAACGGCGACCGCCAGATTGACGTAAACGATATGATTCCTACCGGCTACACGCTGATTCCCGAACTCATTCCCGTCCTCAATTTCGGATTTGAATGGAACGGCTTCGACGCCCGCGCTATCTTCAACGCCTACCTCAACCGCTCGGTTTTCCTCTCGCCCGCAATAAGTTTTTCGGGTTGGAGCAATATGGGAACCCACGAAGTAACAAAGGCTTGGGGTTATTATACCGACGACCCGACCGACCCGCGCAATATCAACGCCGTCTATCCGCGCCCGACCTACGGAGGTTACAACGCTATCGACAGCGACCGCGGTTCGGGAACATATCAAAACGATATTTGGATTAAAAGCGGCGATTATGTTTCGCTTCGCAATATCGAAGTCGGATACTCGCTGCCGCGAAATCTGATTGCCAAAATAAACCTCACAAAATGCAGGTTCTATTTCAGCGGCTACAATCTATACAATTGGAGCGATTTGCCCGACGGTACCGACCCCGAAAAACCAATGAGTTACTGCTGGTGGTACCCGAAAACCAAATCGTTTTCTTTCGGAGTAAATATTGGTTTTTAATCATAAAAATATTTAGAAATATGAAAAAGACAATAATTTATATAATTGCGGTATTGACGGGCTTAACATCTTGGTCTTGCGAACATTATCTCGACAAGGAAATCGACCTTTCGATGTCGGAAGAACAGGTTTTCGGCAATTCGGACAATACCCGCTCATTTCTGGCGAATATTTACGTCAATCTGCCCGACGCTTTCGCCGGATATACCGACGGACAGTTCCTCGGCGCCTCGCGCGACTGTATGACCGACAATGCCATTTCCTACTGGGATGTGCATTACTACCACGGCGTGCTGACCGACAGTTATTCCGCATCGAATCATCCTTTGCTCGGTTTCTGGAATACAGATGTTTACGGAATACGCAAAACAAATCAGTTCCTGAAAAACGCCCGCTCTACCGTAATCGGAAATATTGAAAAAGCAGGCGACGACAACCATCTCTACGACCGGAATATGGCCGAAGCGAAACTCCTGCGGGCAATTTTCCATTTCGACATCGTTTGCTGGTTCGGCGATTGCCCGATTATTGCAGAAGGCGAAGACGGCGAGCCGATTATCTTCGATTTGAGCGACCCCGAAGCAATGAATATGGAGCGCACTCCGGCCGACGAGGCCTTGAAATGGATTGCCGACCAGTGCGACGAAGTGAAAGATAAGTTGCCCTTCCGCTACTCAAACGAAACAGAAAACTGGGGACGGGTAAACGGAGCGACCGCTTATGCGCTGAAATCCAGAGCATTACTCTACCGCGCATCGGCTTTGCATAACAAGAGTGTTAAAACAGAATACTGGCAAGAAGCGGCGCAGGCTGCCCGCGATTTCATCTCGGTAAACTCGCAGCAGCAAAATCCTTACCGCCTTTACAGTACGGGAAATCCTAATAACGACTATTACGAATGTTTCGTTACCAATCCGGTTTACAACAACGAATACATTTTAAGCCGCTCAACATGGCAAACTTACGACATCGACCTCTTCCTCGCGCCTTGCGGATTTTCGGGAAACGTAAATTCTACCGGCCGTACCAATCCAACTCAAAATTTAGTGGACTGCTACGAAACAATCAAAGGACTTCCGATTGATAAAGACCCCGATTACGACCCGAAAAATCCTTACGCCAACCGCGACCCGCGCCTCGAACAGACCATCCTGCATCAGGGTTCAATCTGGGGCGACGTGCAAAACGAAGAATCCCGTCCGGTGGACGTTTCACAGCCCGACGGCATAGATTATCAGGACTTGCACGGAGGCACGCTGACAGGCTATTACACAAAGAAATTTTTGGTTAATATTTCTTTTAAAAGCCCGTATCGGCCTATCCACGCCTGCCCGATTTTCCGCTACACCGAAATTTTGCTCAACGCCGCCGAAGCGGTTAACGAAGCCGAAGGCCCCGCAAACGCCTATCAATACATCAACCAGATACGCGCCCGCGTGGGAATGCCCGCTTATTCGGGGATGACGCAAGACCAGTTCCGCGAAAGAATCCGCAATGAACGCCGCATCGAACTCTGTTTTGAAGACCACCGTTTCTTCGACGAACGCCGCTGGAAAATATTTGAAGGTCAGGACGTTAGCAGCGAAAAAAGTTTGCCCTACTACAAACAGTATTACAATCTTTACGGAGTTAATGTTACAAATCCCGACAACCCGCAATATTCCTTCGCTCCGGCGCAAAAACATCCTCAACGCGTTTTCAACAGCCCGAAAGATTATTATTTCCCGCTGCCTAACGACGAGGTAAAACGCGCTCCTAAACTGAAACAAAATCCGGGATGGGAATTGTAAATAATTGAAAATTAATAATTGAAAATTGAAGATTATGAAGAAGTTAATTTTAATTCTACTCCCGGCAGTCCTGCTTTGGGCTTGCAACGAGGAAGACGAAAAAATATACACCGACGCGGACGTGGCGATTACCGTCCTGCAACCGGAAGAACCCGATATCACAGGTACAACTGCCTCATTAACAGCGATTTTTTCGGTTCCGGAAACATTGCGCTACACAAATGCCGGTTTTTGCTATTCCACCGAAAGCAAGCCGACAATTTACAGCGCAACCGTTAATGCTTCTGTTTCAGTCGATTCGCTGAAAGGCGTTCTGACCGGACTGACGCCGAAAACGACGTATTATGTCCGCGCTTTCGTCTGTATGTATCAGGGAAATGCCGTTTATTCGCCCGAAATCACTTTTACAACCGGCGAAGCGACCGGAAATGAACTGCTTTCAGTCTGGCAACCGCCTTCGTATCCCGATTATTACGTCCCTCTGGCCAATTGGAGCGACCGCGATAAATGGAATTTGGCAAACGTCCACGACCCCACCGTGATGCTTGCCGACGACGGCTATTACTATATGTATCAGACAGATGCATCGTATGGCAACGCCCACGACGGACACGGACATTTCCACGCCCGCCGTTCGCAAAATCTGGTGGATTGGGAATATCTGGGCGCTACAATGGAATCGCCTCCCGACTGGATTAAGGAAAAACTAAACGAGTACAGGACAGCAATGGGTTTACAGCCCATTGCTGTTCCCGTTTACGGATACTGGGCGCCCACGGCGAGAAAAATCAAATCAGGCCTCTACCGGATGTATTATTCCGTGCCGGTTGATAATTACATAAAAACCGGAGCGCAAAATACTACCGCCAATTTCGACGGCTCGTGGACTGAACGCGCTTTCATCGGAATGATGGAAACTGCCGACCCTGCTTCCAATCAATGGACTGATAAGGGATTCGTTGTCTGCTCGTCGTCCGATAAAGCCTTGTCTTACAGCCGGACTTCGCAAAACGACTGGAACGCTTATTTTCGATGGAACGCTATCGACCCCTCGCTCATAATCACGCCTAACGGCGAACATTGGCTGTTTTACGGTTCCTGGCACAGCGGAATTGTCGCACTGCAACTCAATCCCGAAACCGGAAAACCTCTCAACACCCTTGGCCAGCCTTGGGGAACTGCATCAGACATAAGCGCTTACGGCGCTATTATGGCTACGCGGAACAAATCCAGCCGCTGGCAAGGCTCCGAAGCCCCCGAAATCGTTTATCGAAACGGCTACTATTATCTTTTTCTCGCCTACGACGCTGTCGATGTGCCGTACAATACCCGCGTAGTCCGCTCCGAATCGATAACAGGCCCATATAAGGGAATCGACGGAAAAGATGTAACCAACACAGGCGGCGATGCTTTTCCGGTGGTAACGCACCCCTATAAATTCAGCGGAAGCGACGGTTGGGTGGGCATTTCGCACTGTGCCGTATTCAACGACGGAGCCGACAACTGGTTCTTTTCTTCGCAAGGGCGTTTTCCGGCAAATGTAAACGGAAACGCTTACAGCAACGCGGTAATGCTTGGTCAAGTGCGCTCAATCATCTGGACAAAAGACGGTTGGCCGCTCGTGATGCCCGAACGTTACGCCGCAGTCCCGAAAGTTCCAATCACCGAAGAAGAACTTGCAGGCGAATGGCAACTCATTGATTTATCGTACAGTTACGGAAATCAGAAAACTTCGTCAAACATTACGCTGACTGCCGACCATAAAGTATCTTCCGGCCTCTGGCAAGGCTACGACTGGACTTTCGATGCCACAAACAACATATTAACAATCAATGGAATAGACCTTTACCTGCAACGTGAAGCCGACTGGGAGGCAAATCCCCGCCGCCATACCATAGTTTTCGCCGGATACGGCAGCAATAACAAAACCTGGTGGGGGAAGAAAAATTGATTGCTTCGCTTTTCCGAAAAATTTTATTCTCCGTCAAATCAGCGATTTAAGGTAATGCGTATAAAAAAACCTCAAAAAATATTTGGAAGATAAAAAAATAACGCGTACCTTTGCACCCGCTTTTGAGGAACAAACCTGCTGAACAGCGGGAGCGAAACGAGGAAAGCAAGCGATATTTGAAAAGATTTCCATTAGATACGTAGTACAAGCCAAAAAAGAGATTTTTTGGGGTAAAAGAAAGAACCTGTCAATTTGAATTGAGAATTGAGAATTGAGAATGAAAAAAGTAATTCGTAATTCGTAATTCCTAATTCGTAATTAAAGACAAGAGCCTAAGCCAAGGAAATTATAAAAATAAAAACTTTTTAACAGAGAAGAGTTTGATC
>JAISUN010000077.1 GCA_031272085.1 Dysgonamonadaceae bacterium
CGGTATCCGGAGCGGAAAGTCAAGACGCGGTAACCGTCGTAGCGGCACAGTCCGTCGAGGGTTCCCATCCAGATATACCCCGCGCTGTCTTGATGGATGCGCGTAACCGATTTCGACGGTAATTGCTGTATGCAACTCGACGAAGAAACCCTGATTTGCTGCGAAAAAGCAAGGTTGAAACTCAAAATCGCCGTTAGCAATATCAATTTTCTACAATCCATATTCCCTGTTTTTAGCCAAAAATTTGTTGCCTTTTCAATAAAAAAAGGCTGTCAAATGTACAAAAAATTCTGCACAATTTTGACAGCCTTTCAAAAATTAATCTGATAACCTAAAATTTTTATGCACTAAACCTGTTTTAATATCCGGGATTTTGAGTGAGTTCTGCATCTTTATTGCGCTGAATTTCCGACAGCGGAATCGGCAACAAAACGTGTTTACTCGCATTGAAGCCGGTAATAGGCTTGTAAGCGTCGGTATTCAGCGGAATGCGGTCGGCCAACTTGCCTGTGCGTACCAGCGTCATACGGCGGTTTTCTTCGCCTATCAGTTCGCGGGCGCGTTCGTCGAGTATGAAATCAATGTTTATCTGGCTTGCCGTTACCTTGCCGAGGTTAGCATTTCCGGTGTTGGCGCGGGCTTCCTTGAAAGCGCGGTCGCGCAGTACGTTGATGTCTTCGGCTGCGCCTGTGGTGTTGCCCTGGCGGAAACGGGCTTCTGCGCGAAGCAGGTAAGTTTCGCCCAAACGCATCATGGGCCAGTCTTTTATAATGGCATAGCCGAAGTCGTCGGTCGGGTCATAGCCGCCCCATTTGGTAACATAAGGATACATTATTTCTATACTGTCGCTTTCGTAAAGAATTATCCGGTCGCCAAGATGAACATTTACATCCGCTACCTTATCGGCAGCGTTCAGAGCCACGCGATAGCCTTTTGCATTTACGCCGATTGTTCCGCCGGTTGCATAGTTAAAACTCGGATTATTGTACCACAAAACCCTGCGGATATTGAAGTTGCTGTTGCGGATATCGCCTTCCAACCCGTTCCAAACCGTATATTTCATAAAGTTGCTCAAACGCAGGCGTCCGTTTCCGCGTCCGCCAAGCGAATCGCAGTTTACGTAGCCGATGTCGATTTTATGAAGAGCGGGTTGCCAAACGCGGCGTTGCTGCGGATTGTCTATTGTTCCGCCCGTAACGTTTACGTTATATTCCATTTCAAACGTCCAGATTCCTTCGGTATTGCCCTGCGAGCGGCGCTGGTTGCCGAAACGGAACATATCGCGGTAGTAATCGCCGCCTTCGCCGAGGAATTTTCCGTAGCGGGCTTCGATAAGTTTGTATTTGCCGCTGCTGATAATTGCGGTTGCCGCCTGTTCTGCCTTGGCAAAATAAGAATTGTCGCGCATTCCCATCCGCAGATAGGCTTCGGCGGCAAGTTCGCGGGCAAAATCTTTGTTGCAGCGGCTCGGTTTGGCGGCTGCATCCACATCTGGCAAATTGGTCATTGCATATTGCAAATCTTCGTCAATCAACTTATCAACGTCAGCCACCGGCTGGCGGGTAAAATTGAAAGTAGGCACTTTTACCGGTTCCGAAAGCAGAGGCACATCGCCCCACAGGGTTACAAGTTGATTGTAGGCATAGGCGCGAAAAAAACGCGCTTCGGCGTTTGCCGGCTTATTATCGTCGCCCACAGCATCAATTATCAAATTGGCATTATTGATAAATTCGTACAATTTTCCCCAAAGGTAGGAAACGGCTGCATTTTCGGAGTTCAAATCCGCATACTGGTAAAACGGATTTTCCACGCCTTCCGTAGCGCCGCCCGAACAGACGTCGGTTCCGATTTGCCAGCACCCGTTATATCCCTGCCTGCTCGAATAGCCGCCAATTTCGGCAACTATGCGGTGCAAACCTGCAATTTGTGCATCTACGGTGGCTGCGTCGGTCGCGCCGGTAGCATCAAAACTGTAAGGTTTTTCAACCAAATAGTCCTCGCTGCAACTTGCAAAAAGCGCAAGCGCCAGAACTGCTATTGTTATTATATTATATTTCATCGTAAATTAATTTATATAGTTAATAATCAGAATGTTACATTAAGTCCAAAGACTACGTCGCGAGTGATGGGATAGTTTGTTTCCCAGTTGCCTTCCGTACCCGAAGTAACTCCGCGCTGCTGATAAACAGTTTCGGGGTCCCAACCAATCCAGTTTGTGAAGGTATAAAGGTTGCGCCCGCTGACATAAAGTTGAACATCGTTAATGCCAGCTTTTTTCAACCATGTTTTAGGCAGGCGGTAACTCAAAGTAATATCTTTTATGCGGGTATAACTTGCATCCGAGGGGAAACCGTAACCGTGACTGTTGGAATGGTCGCCGAGCGAACGCCATTCGTTGCTCTTGTTTTCTGGCGTCCAGAAACCTATCTCTGCCGGTCCGTTGCGGCGTCCCATTTCGTCGGAAGCCGTACCCAGAACATAATTGTTGCGCATCAAGCCCTGAACGGTTTGAATGAAAATGCTTAAAGACAGGTTTTTGTAAGTGAACGTATTGGTCAAACCGCCTGTCCATTTCGGCTGCGTTTGTCCAAGAACTCGGCGGTCGTTGTCGTCAATTTTTCCGTCGGGTTTATCTTCCGGACGTCCGTCGCCGTCTTCATCGGGGCTGCCAATATCAGCAAGTTTCAGGTCGCCTGCCACAGCAGTATCGTCCCAGCCGATATTTCCGCCTTCACTTGCAGGTTTGCCTATCTCGTCTTCCTGCCAGATGCCGACTTTTGTATAGTCGTAAATTACACCCACAGGTTTGCCAATAAACCAGCGGTTTCCAAGGTCGTCGCCACCATCGCCGTAAACGTCAACCCATTTGCCGGTGTTTTTCGAAAATACAAGGGTGGTTCCCCATTTGAAGTCCTTCGTATCAATATTGTTGGAGTTAATGGTAAGTTCAATACCTTTATTATTTACTACGCCAATATTGCTCCATACATCCGCGAAACCGGAAATCGTATTCAGGTTTTGAAGCAACAAAATGCCGTCGGTATTGCGATTGTACCATTCTATCGTACCATTCACGCGGTTCCGCCAAAGTCCGAAATCGGCGGCAAGATTTACACTTTTGGTGCGTTCCCAGCGTATATCCGAATTACCCATCCGCGTTCCTACTTTCATTGTCGTTACTGTATTGCCGTTCATAGCCAGCGTGCTGGATGTAAGTTTGAAGAACGAAGAGTAAACGGGCAGTGAAGCATTTCCCGAATACCCCCAGGATGCGCGGAGTTTCAGATTACTCAACACCTTTGTAATCGGTTGCGCAAATTCTTCATTTGTAATATTCCATCCTGCTGCAAATGACGGAAAATTTCCCCATTTGTAATTATCGCCGAAAACCGAAGAAGCATCGCGGCGCATTGTCGCGGTAAGCAAATAGCGGCTGTCGTAATTATAATTCAAGCGCCCCATCCACGATTGCAGACGCCGTAAATCTGCTTCCGACGCAACGGATTGCGTAGAGCCTGTTTCCAAATTGCCCCAGCCGAGATTATCGTTAGGAAACATTCTGGAATAAGCGCCGGCCTCCTGCCAGTATTTGCTTGAAGCAGAATACAGACCGGTCAAATCAATATGATTTTTGGCAAAATCTTTGTTGTAAGTAAGGATATTTTCTATCAGATAATACTGCGATTCTGCATTGTAGATATATCCATATCCATTTTCATTATATACCGTTTCGCCTTCGTAATAATTGGTACGGGATGGAATGTATGTAAAACCTGCATTCAAGCGGTATTTCAAACCATTAAGCGGGGAAATCAGTTTGCCTATATTCAATTCCCCGTATCCGTTTACCGAAACATTGAACGAACGGCGTATCGGGTTAATCGTTGTAGGCAACAATGGATTAGACCACAGCGTTTCGGAATACATTGGATATTGCGTGTAAGTAACACCGTCATCCTCGTACATTTTTCCATAAGGACTCATAGCGGCGGCGTTCAACAGGTTGGCGCGGCCTCCGTCACGGTTGTGGGAAACGATAGAGGTGCTTGCTCCGATTGATATGTATTTTGTAGGATTGACGTCAATATTCGAGCGTAGCGAATAACGCTGGTAATTGTATCCCAATACTACGCCCTGCTGGTCGAGGAAGTCGCCGGCAACATAATATTTCGTATTTTCGTTGCCGCCGGAAATGCTTACATTGTGGTCTTGAATAATTCCCGTCTGCGTTACGGCGTCAATCCAGTCAATGGTTCTTCCCGCCTTGAAATTATCCACTTCGTAGGCATACTGCACGCCTCCATAATCCGGATTCAGGGGTTTAACCTTGA
Organism: Dysgonamonadaceae bacterium; assembly: GCA_031272085.1. Taxonomy (GTDB): domain Bacteria; phylum Bacteroidota; class Bacteroidia; order Bacteroidales; family Azobacteroidaceae; genus Azobacteroides. Next base: position 4,332 of record JAISUN010000077.1, read on the forward strand.
TGCGGGCATATTCGGCATAGCGTTCGAGCAACTGCTCGGTAGAGCCGGGTTCGAGGACGTGCGCGATTTCAGAGAAGCCCACATATCCGCCGTAACGGACTTTCGGAGCGTCAGCGCTTCCGCGTTTGGTAGTAACGAGAATAACTCCGGCAGAACCCTGCACGCCGTAAATGGCTACGGCAGAAGCGTCTTTCAGAATTTCGATGGACGCAATGTCGTTAGGGTTGATGTCGTTGAGCGAAGCGTCGCTCGACATTACAATTCCGTCAACAACAAGAAGCGGCGAAGTGCTCAAATTTATAGAGCCTTGTCCGCGAACGAGGATGCTTGCCGTTTCGCCGGGGATTGAAGAACTTTGCCTGACATTTACGCCGGCCGCTACGCCCTGAATCGACTGGGCGAGGTTGGCGACAGGCAGGTTCGACAAGCGGTCTTTCGGCACCGAAGTTACCGAGCCGGTAATGTCGGAGCGCTTTTGCGTACCGTAGCCGACTACAACCACTTCGTCGAGCATCTTTTCATCCTGGCTCAAAACCACGTTCAGGCTCGATTGCCCGTTAACCGCGATTTCGCGCGAATAATAGCCAAGGTATTCGAATACAAGGGAAGCATTCGACGCGGCGGAAATGGCGTATTTCCCATCTACGTCGGTAACGGTTCCTGTATTCTCGCCTTTTACTGTAACAGAAACGCCGATAAGCGGTTCGCCGGTTTTTTCTTCGGTTACTGTGCCGGTTACGGTGCGTTGCTGTGCAAACATTGTCATGGCCGTCATCAGAACCAGACAAATCATCAGACTGCGCTTTTTGATAAGCGCCCCAAAAAAGAATTTTTTCCTTTTCTTCATGATAATTATGAATTTAAAGTTAATAATAAGAGTCGTACCAAATTAAGTGTTATATTTTACACTCTAAATCTTGTGCAAATTTAAGATATTTTAAATAATATTAAGTAAAATAATAGGTAAAAAATGTAAGAAAATAGGTAATTTAATGGAATTTTTGGCGAAAACGAGGAAAATTTGGTAAAAAGACGGTCAGTCGGCAAGATTTTTTAAAATATTTTTGCCCTTAATCTGTCTTCTTATGTAGAAACAAATCTTAAAAAACAAAAAAACAATGTTTTGGAACAGAAAAAGCAAACTCCTTGCCAAGGTCATTGCAGAGAAATGCGATAATTGCCGCTGCTGTACGCGCATTTGCAAGCATCACGCCCTGATTTGCGCCGAAATGCAAGGAAAAATCATTACCTTTGTCAATCGCCCCGAAAATTGTACAGGTTGCGGGAAATGCGTAAATATCTGCCCCAACCGGGCAATAGAATTAATGGAACGATATTGTTAAACAATTATAAATTAGAGTTTTATGAGAAGATTTTTGCACCATGGAGGACATCTTGTCCTCGGCATAGCGGCGATTGCCGGACTTACCGCAATCGGGATGCTGCTCTGGAACTGGCTCCTACCCGACATTTTCGGCTTAACGAAAATAAATTTCTGGCAAACTTTAGGATTGCTCGCACTTGCCCGCCTGTTTTTCGGCGGAATGGGAACGCCGTTCTGGATGAGCAAACACGAACACCACCGTAGCGGCGTGCTGCGCGAAAAATGGCAAAAAATGACTCCCGACGAACGCCGGGAGTTCCTGAAAAAACGCCATTCAATGAGAGGTTTCCCGCAAGATTTCCCACACGATTTCCACGATGGCCGAGAACCTGAACGACAGGATTGATGCGCCCCGCCGCGACGCCGGCCAACTGATTGCAGAATATCAGCCGCAACTCCGGAACTTTATTCACAAACGCGTGAGTAACTACGAAGATGCGGAGGATATTCTACAAGACGTTATGTATCAACTCGTTAAAACCATCAACTCGGCAATGAGTCCGATAGAGCAGGTTTCAGCCTGGCTCTACCGTGTGGCGCGGAATATGATTATCAACCGCGGCGCAAAAATGCGGGAAGCGAAACTGCCTGCATATCAGGACGATGAAGGCAACGACCTGCTGTCGGAAGAGTTTTCGGAAGTCCTCTTCGGCGACGATTCGCCCGCCACGCCCGAAACGGAATATTTGCGCTCGCTCGTCTGGGAAGAACTCGAAAAAGCCCTCGCCGAACTCCCGCCCGAACAGCGCGAAATATTCGAACTGACCGAGATGGACGGAATCCCTGTGAAAGAAATAGCCGAAACCGCCGGAGTGCCGGTCAACACCCTGCTTTCGCGCAAGCATTACGCCGTAAAACACCTCCGCAAACGCATGCTTGGGCTTTATGACGAAATTGTTGGGGGGTGAAAAATTATTATCTTTAAATTCACTTATTCCACAAATCCGGTAATAGGCTCGGCCGTCAATACCGCTTCGTTAGACAACACAAAAACAACCGACTATATCAGCAATTTTGTGTATGAAAACGGCTCGTTAACAAGAATTTTGACAGAAAACGGTTATTATTCCAACAAAAATTATTACTTTTACATCCGTAATCATCTTGGAAGTAACGCGATAGTGGCAGACATGAACGGAAATATTGTCCAGCAGAACCATTTTTACCCCTTCGGGCAAACAATGGCGATAAGTA
>JAISUN010000078.1 GCA_031272085.1 Dysgonamonadaceae bacterium
GTAGCAGGCGGCGTGCCTATCACGATGATGATGAATATGGAATCGCGCCTGATAAAAACCGGCGTTGATGAAAAAACCGGCAAAGATTCTTTTGAACTGCGCAAAATTCCGGTTATCCAGAAGGCGCTCGTAAAACTCGACGGCGCTCCTTTCCGCGAATTTGCTGCGCACCGCGACCTGTGGGCAGTCAATACCGATTATGTTTATCCCGGTCCAATCCAGTATTTCGGCCCCACCGAAGTTTGCGACCAGCCTACAAAAACCTTGCAGATTGAGCAGAGAAAAAAGTAAAATTTTATGACAGTAACCGACAGATTTTTAAAATATGTTTCCTTCGATACGCAATCGCAGGAAAATGAGGAAAAAACGCCGAGTACCGATAAGCAAATGCTTTTGGCACAGGCGCTTAAAGCGGAGTGCGAGGCGCTCGGACTGACCGATATTTCGCTCGACGAACACGCCTATCTTATGGCGACTTTGCCCGCAAATACCGGCGAAACGCTGCCTGTAATAGGCTTTATCGCCCATCTCGATACCAGCCCCGATATGTCGGGCGCCAACGTAAAACCGCGAATAGTAAGCAATTACGACGGCAGCGAGATTGTTCTGAATAAAGAGGAAAACATCCGGCTCTCGCCTGCAATGTTTCCCGAACTGCTCGCCCACAAAGGCGAAGACCTGATTGTTACCGACGGCACGACACTTCTCGGAGCCGACGATAAAGCCGGAATAGCCGAGATAATGACCGCCATCCAGTACCTGCTCGACCACCCCGAAATCAAGCACGGAAAAGTGCGCATTGCCTTCAATCCCGACGAGGAAATAGGAATGGGCGCATCTAAATTCGACGTTGCCAAATTCGGCTGCGATTGGGCTTATACCATTGACGGAGGGGAAGTTGGCGAATTGGAATACGAAAATTTCAACGCCGCCGCCGCAACCCTTAAAATCAAGGGACGCAACGTTCATCCGGGATACGCAAAAAACAAGATGCTTAACGCCTCGCTGCTTGCAATGCGCTTCGCATCAATGCTTGCGCCTCACGAGCGGCCAGAACACACCGAAGGTTACGAGGGATTTTTCCACCTCACAGGAATGTCGGGAACGGTCGAAAATGCCGAAATTTCGTACATTGTCCGCGACCATGACGCCGGAAAATTTGAAAACCGGCTGAAACAACTCGAAGAGGCAACTCGTTATCTGAACACGCTTTATCCCGATGCCGCAACGCTTGAAATCAAGCGTCAGTACCGCAATATGCGCGAGGTTGTCGAGCCTCACATCCATATTGTCGAACTTGCGGAAAAAGCGATGCGCGAGGCCGACGTAAGCCCGATTGTACGCCCGATTCGCGGCGGTACCGACGGTGCGCAACTTTCGTATAAAGGACTGCCCTGCCCCAATATTTTTGCAGGCGGGCTGAATTTCCACGGAAAATACGAATTTGTACCGGTTCAGTCGATGGAAAAGGCTGTAAAAGTGATAATTAACATAATAAAACTAAATAAAAAATAAACTTATTCTAAATGAAAAAAACTCCATTTACCGACATTCATCACAGCCTTGGCGCGAAAATGCACGATTTTGCAGGTTACGATATGCCTATTGAATATCAAAGTATTATAGATGAACACAATACCGTTGTGGAAGGCGTGGGCGTATTCGATGTTTCCCACATGGGCGAATTTTGGGTTAAAGGCCCGAATGCCAAAGCATTAGTCCAAAAACTGACTTCCAACGACATAGCCCCCCTGCCGGTCGGAAAAGCGCAATACAACTGCTTCCCGAACGAAGAAGGCGGAATCGTTGACGACCTGCTGGTTTATCATTACGAGCCGGAAAAATATATGCTGGTAGTAAATGCCGCAAACATTGATAAAGACTGGGCGCACTGCGTAAAACACAATACCGTCGGAGCCGAACTCGAAAACGCTTCCGACCGCATTTCGCAACTCGCCATTCAAGGCCCGCTTGCACAGAAAACCTTGCAAAAACTGACCGATGTTGATTTGTCGGCAATCCCATATTACTCTTTTACAACCGGAAAATTTGCCGGAGTTGATGACGTAATTATCTCAAACACAGGCTATACCGGCTGCGGAGGATTTGAACTCTATTTCTATCCCGAACACGCACTGAAAATCTGGAACGCAATTTTCGAGGCAGGAGCAGAATTCGGCATTAAGCCAATCGGACTTGGAGCACGCGATACTCTGCGTTTAGAAGCCGGTTTTCCGCTGTACGGCAACGAATTGAGCGACACTACATCGCCTCTGGAAGCCGGACTGGGCTGGATTACAAAACTTGTGGACGGCAACGATTTTATTGCCCGCCCGATTATCGAAGCCCAAAAAGCGGCCGGAATTACCCGTAAACTTGTTGGTTTTGAGTTAGTTGGCAAAGGCATCGCCCGCCACGGCTACGAAATTGTCAATGCCGAAGGCGAAGTCATCGGACAGGTAACTTCAGGCAGCATCTCGCCTTACACGAAAAAGGCCATCGGCCTGGGTTACGTGAAAAAAGAATATTCCGCTCTCGGAACTTCAATTTTCATCAAAATCCGGGAAAAAAGCATCGAAGCGCAGGTAGTAAAACCGCCTTTCAGAAAATAAATGCGGCAAATTGGCAAAAACTGCCGTATTTTCCCGAAAAAACGTTACCTTTGCGCCGACTTTAATTATTATTTAACGAATTAAAAACGAAAGATTATGTATTTAATATTGATAATAGGAATAGGCTTGGCAGGCTGGCTTGTACAGTGGAACCTGAAAAATAAATTTGAAAAATATTCAAAAATACCTTTGGGCAACGGGATGACAGGCCGTCAGGTAGCCGAATTAATGCTTCGCGAAAACGGGATTGACGACGTTTCGGTAATCTCGACGCAGGGAACGCTGACCGACCATTACGACCCCACGAAGCACACAATTAATTTGAGCGAGGGAGTTTACGCAAGCGACAGCGTGGCCGCAGCCGCCGTTGCCGCTCACGAAACGGGACACGCCATTCAGCACGCCAAGGCTTACGCGCCGCTGAAAATGCGCTCGGCTCTGGTTCCTGCCGTAACTTTCGCCAATCAGTGGGTAAGTTGGCTGTTGATGGGCGGATTCATCCTGCTCGGAATAGCAAGCAAACTCGGCTCCACAGTGCTTTTGGCGGGAATTATCCTCTACGCAATCGTAACTTTTTTCAGTTTTGTAACGCTGCCGGTTGAGATTGACGCAAGCCGGCGGGCATTGGCGTGGTTGAGCAGCGCGGGAATTACAAATTCGTCGAACGATGCGGCCGCCCGCGACGCATTGCGCTCTGCTGCTTATACTTACGTCGTTGCAGCCCTCGGTTCGCTCGTTACGTTGCTTTACTACATCTGGATTTTCCTTGGACGACGAAATTGACAATCAGATGAACAGCAACAAAATAAAATTGAGGATAATGGGGATTACTTTCAGTCAGGTTCAGGCCGGCGCTTACGCCTTGATTCTGTCTGAAAACAAAGGGACGCGCAGGATTCCGATAATTATCGGAACTGCCGAAGCGCAGTCGATTGCCATATATTTGGAAAACCTGAAACCGCCCCGCCCCCTGTCTCACGATTTGTTTATCTCGTTGGCCGAAAACCTCGGAATGAGCCTGAAAGAAGCGTTTATCTACAAGTACGACGAGGGCATTTTTTATTCCGACCTTGTTTTTACCGACGGGCAACGCGAAATTCATCTCGACGCCCGCACTTCCGACGCCATTGCGATAGCAATACGTGGCGAAGCCGACATCTTCATCGCCGATGAAATAATGGACGAGGTTTCGATAGACGTGGAGGGCGGTTTCGACGAAGAGGAAGAAGACGCCGACGACGCGGCCAACAACCGCAAAACATTTGAAAATATGAACGTCAACGACCTGCGTTTCTTCCTCGACGAGGCGGTCGGCGCGGAAAATTACGAGCGTGCCTCTTACTTGAAGGATTTAATCGACAAAAAGAGCAAGCGCAAAAAGTAGCGCTTGCTCTTATTTCTTAAACCTGTTAGGTTTTTGAAACCTAACAGGTTTTTGTTTTTTTAATCATCAATGCCGTACCGCGATTTTAAATCTTTGTACTGCGCTATCTTTCTTTATCTCAACGACATAAACACCTTCCTGCAAGTCGGCAGTGCGGATATTTTCCTGTTCGCTATCGGCCTGAATGTTCAGGTTCAGACGGCCGTAAAGGTCGTAAATTCTGATATTTTCGCCTTTGCTCAATCCTGAAACAGTGAGGTAATCGTCGGCCGGATTGGGATATACGTTTATCGAAACCTCGTCCGGATGAAGGATTGCCGTTTCTAAAACAACCTTGATTTTGCCGGTTGTCAGCAGCGAATCGGTGTTCCAGACTGTGCCCGCTTCGGTGGGCGGAAGGCTGACCGACGAGAATTTGCCGCTGACTGTTCCACGCAAATCCAATAGCGTAAGTTCCACTCCCAGAGGAAATTGTTCGGCTCCGTCGGCAATTTCGAGAACGAGATTTCCGTTAAATGCAGCGTTACCCTTGACGAT
>JAISUN010000091.1 GCA_031272085.1 Dysgonamonadaceae bacterium
AACTGTTTGAGGTCGTCGAGCGAAAATTTGCCGGAAAGACAAAGCACCGAATAGAGCATCGGCGACATGTGCCCGGGGTCTAAAAAAAAGCGGTCGCGTCCTTCCCACGCGGGGTTTTCGGGGTCGTAAACCAAAAATTTGCTGTACAGCACATTGATAAAATCGGCGCCACCCATAGCGCCGCCGGGGTGTCCCGATTTTGCCTTTTCTACCATAGAAGCCGCTAAAATGCGGATGTTGTCCGCAGCGCGGTTCATAATCTGAATGTTTTCCATATTTTAATTTTTTATTAATTTTTCCTTTTTGGGGGCAAAATTAATAAATTTTTTTAAAATGGACAACTAAAATGAATATTTAAGCCTGACAAATCCCAATAATGCTTGCATATTTTCGGGCAAATTTGCTTCCGAAGCGGTAAAAAATTGCATAATCAGCGATAAATCAAGGTTTTCAAGCATGGAATAATCGAGCGAAATACCGGAATAAACTGCATCCAAATCGGCGAACCAGATTCCTGAAACTGCACCGTTGAGCCGCGCCGTAAGCGGATACGAAGCCTGCGCAAAGAGATTATACTTGCTGACTGACAGTTGTTTAGCCGAAAGCGGAGCCTCGTAAAGCCCCATAATCCCGTTCTCGGAGTCGGCAGGCTCGCCGTCGTTGTAAAGAACTTCGGCTTGCAACATCAGCGAATTTGAAAAAATATAATCCAAGCCGAAAGAAGCGGCAAAAGCCATTGGAGGCGGTAATTTCCAAGCGGAATTATTTTTCATTTGCTGAAAATACGAAAATTCCCCGCGGAAATTCAGGCCGCTGAGGTCGCCCGAACAGGCTCCTCCGAAAACAAAGTCGTCATCCTCAAATATTCCGGCAAGTACCTGAAAATCAATATTTCTCCAGTTACGGTGGTGCATCAGGGCGGCAGTCGTTTTGCCCTGATAATTGACCGAAGCAGCAAGTTCGGTCGAAGCCGTTTCGGTATGGAAATAAGTTGCCCGAAAAGCGTCGCAGCCGGAGCGTTCGGGGTAATCAAAATCGAAAAAAGAGTAAGTGTTGAAAATGTCGTTCGGGTTCCAAACCAAGGTCTGTCCCCAGTTTATGCGCTGCCGGCCAAGTTGCAGTTTTAGTTTACTTTTTTCAAAAGTAACGAAAAATCGGTCGGCGGAAAGGTTGAGCAATGAGCGATAATTGCCTGATTTAGCGTTTATTACATTCCAAGAAGCATCAATTCGGCCTTTGTCGAAATCCATACTTTCGGGGATGACAATGGTTTCGCTGCCTGTTGCGAGGCGGGTTCGCAAACCGGCGTCAAAACGCCAAAAATCGTTGATTTGCCAGCCGAAATTCAGGCGGTTGTGAACCAAATTTTCTGTCCACCACTGCGATTCAGGCAGATTTTGCCGGATAAAAGCGGGCATTTCGGTTACATAACCTCCAAATTCAAGTTTTTGCGTTTGCGCAGAAATATTTATTGCAAAATATGGGAAAATATCTACAATTAATATAAAAACGACAATATTTTTTATTGCTGACTTCATAATTTTTCATCTTTGAAGAAAATAATAAAAATCAGCAGTAAAATTATGGTAAAAATTGTAACAGTTCCAAAAACCATTGGCCAGTTGTATTGGGCAATTCCGGCCGCAGAAACTGTTTTATTTGCGTTTATCAGGTTGCCGCACAGGAAGTTGCCTATAAACAAGGCGACTCCCCAAACGAGAAAAGCCATCAATCCCTGCGCCTGTGCGCGAAGTTCTTCCGGCGCTTTTTTATCGGTATAAATCTGGCCGCTGACGAAGAAAAATCCGAAAATTATGCCGTGAAACAGGATTCCTATTATATAAAAGGAGTGGATGTCGTCGATGCTGCCGTACCAAAATGAGGCGTAACGCGCTGCCATAGCGGAAAGCCCGATAATCATCGCCCGCTTGAATCCGAGTTTGGTAAGGACAACTGTCGTGATAAACAGGAAAAACAGTTCACCTATCTGCCCCATATTCGCGGTTGCGGTAATAAGTTCAAACTTGCGGTCTTGCAAAAATTTTCCTATATATGTGTAATAAAGCGCATATCCGAGTACCGAAGTAAACGTGCAAAGAAAGAACAAAAGAAAATTACGGTCTTTGAACAGCACAAAAGCCTTGAAACCTAATATGTTTATGATTGAAAATTTTTCTTTTTTGGCGCTTGGCGGAGTGTCTGGTAAAGCGACGTCGAAACAACCTGCTATAAAAGCAACCCCGCTTCCGCACAGAAAAGTAAGCGAAGTACCGTCAAAAGGCGTTATTTTCAATAATTTAACAAAAACTATGCTGAACAGAGCCGAAGCCACCCAGCCCAGCGTTCCGAAAAGGCGGACGCGCGGAAATTGTTTTGGTTCAACGTGTTTCAGCACGATGGAACCGGTCAGCGCCCAAGTAGGCATATAAAGCAGCATTATTACAAAAACGAGAATGATTGTAAGATTTACATTGTCAAAAAATCCGGCAATAAAAAGTAATATAGCCACAGAAAAGTTACAAAATGCCAACACTTTTTGAGATGAAAAATAGCGGTCGGCAAATGCGCCGATTATTGACGAAGTCATAAAACCGACTGCCATGGCGCAAAGCGGCAAGGTCAGCATATTGTCGGCAATTCCCGAATTGGTCAAATAAGGCGCATAAGGCACCCACCAGACGGCTACCAGCAAATATTGCAGGAACAGCATCAGGCAGAGTTGAATTTGAGTCTTTAATTTATTGGTAATCATTTGTTTAATTTAGTTTCGTCGGAAACGACGCGGCCGTCTTCCAGCGTGATTATCCGTCGTGCTTTGGCTATAATCCGCGGGTCGTGAGTTGAAAAAATGAAAGTAATTTTTTCCTGTTCATTCAGGTTTTCCATCATATCGAGCAGGTTTTGAGCGGATTTTCCGTCGAGGTTGGCGGTCGGTTCGTCGGCCAAAATAAATTTTGGTTTCGCGGCCAAAGCACGGGCGACGGCCACTCGCTGCTGCTGGCCTCCGGAAAGTTTGGCAGGCCGGCTGTCCATGCGGTCGCCGAGGCCTACTGCTTCGAGCAGTTCGCGGACGCGTGGTTCGGTTTCCGATTTTTTCCGGCCTTGCAAATCCATCACAAAAGCGACGTTTTCTTTGGCCGTAAGAACCGGTATCAGGTTGTAAGCCTGAAAGATAAAGCCGATATTGCGGAGCCTGAACTCGGTTTTTTTGCTTTCCGAAAGCGAAGAAATATCCTGTCCGTCAATAATAACGTTGCCCGAAGTAGGCGAATCAAGTCCGCCTATCAGGTTGAGCAGCGTTGTTTTACCCGAACCGGAAGGGCCTACAATAGCGGTAAATTCGGCTTCGTCGATGAGGAGCGAAACCTCGTTTACGGCTTTCACTTCCTGCGCCGAATCGATGAAAGTACGGCACAAATTGCGAGTTTCAATAATTGTCGCCATAATTATTTGTTATTCAAAATTTAATGCGGCAAAAGTAATTGAAATTATCTTAAATAACAAATAAAAAAGGTTTTGGTTAAAAATTATTATCTTTATTAACAATTTAATATATTTTTCAATCGAATGCTCCCATTCTCAACATCGAAACTTCTTTGTCGTTCAGGTAGCGCCACTGTCCGCGTTTCAGGTTCTTTTTCGTAAGGCCTGCAAAATAAACGCGGTCGAGTTTAATTACGTGATAGCCAAGCGTTTCAAACATACGGCGGACAACGCGGTTGCGGCCGGAGTGGATTTCGATTCCCACCTGGTCTTGACCGGAATCGCTGACGTAACTGATTGCGTCTGCGTGGATTTCGCCGTCTTCGAGTTCGATGCCGTCGGCCATTTTCTGCATATCTTCGACTGTAACATCCTTATCGAGCCAGACGTGGTAGATTTTCTTTTTCAGATATTTGGGATGCGTCAGTTTCGAGGCGAGGTCGCCGTCGTTGGTCAGCAGCAGAACTCCTGTCGTGTTGCGGTCGAGGCGTCCTACGGGGAAAATGCGTTCGTGGCAGGCGGATTTAACCAAATCCATTACCGTGAGGCGTTCCTGCGGGTCTTCGGCGGTGGTAACGCAGTTTTTCGGCTTGTTGAGCAGAACGTAGATTTTCTGTTCCAACTTTACCGGGTCGTTGTGGAAAATCACTTCGTCGGAGCGTTTTACCTTAACGCCGAGTTCGGTGATGACATTGCCGTTTACCTTTACCAGGCCGGCCTGAATAAATTCGTCGGCTTCGCGGCGGGAGCAAACGCCTGCATTTGCCAGAAATTTGTTCAAGCGCAATTCTTCGTTGGGGTCGAAATTTTCTTCCCTGTACTTGTACTGCTTGTTGATGTTGAATTTCTGGTTCGGATTTTGCTGCTGCTGTTTCGGCCCGCCCTGTTTCTGAAACTTGTTGTTCGGGCGTGCGCCGTAGGGCTGCTGCTGGTAGTTGTTGGGCCGTCTGTTGTTTTGCTGGTACGGATTTTGAGGCCTGTTGCTCTGGTAGTTTCCGCGCATCGGCTGCTGTTGCATATCGCCGACGCGGGGGCGTCTTTTCTTCACTGCTCCTCCCTGTTCGTCGGACAGCGTCTGGTTCCGTGAATCGTAGTTCCGCGAGGGGTTGTCGTACGACTGGTAATTGTCGTACTGGCGGGGCTTGGGTGTGTAATTTCCGCTGTTGTAGCCGCCGTCGCGCCGCTCGTAATTGTTTTCCCTACGTTCATAACCGCCCTCTCTTCGTTCAAAGTTTGGGCGTCTGTTAGCATAATCGCCTGAATTGGGGCGATTATAGTTTGGTCTTCTCTCGTAACCTCCGGCCTGTCTGTCGTAATTTCCATTAGGACGGTCGTAGTTACTTTGCGGGCGGTTGTAATTACCGTTTTGATTACCGTAACTTACTCTGTTGTTGTAAGATTGGTAAGGTCTTCTTGTTTGTTGACCCTCATCCGCATTCCCGTTGTCGTTGTAACGATTTCGGGGCTTCCATTCTTCTTGTTCTGAAATCATTTTGTTTTAAGATTAAGTTTGTTTAGTTTAATTAATTAAATTCAACCTCACGGTTGCGTTCAAGTTTACTCTTTATTAAAAGTCCATAAAGTTTATACCTGTGTAATTATGAGGCGTAATCTGTTTTAATTCATTTTTAACCTCATTGCTTACATTTAGTGAGTTGATAAAATTTTCGATTGTTAGTTGAGTTATTTGTCCTCCTGTGCGCGTGAGCGCTTTCAGGGTTTCATAAGGTTCGGGATATCCTTCCCTTCTCAAAATAGTCTGGATTGCTTCTGCTACCACAGCCCACGACCGGTTGAGGTCGCCGTCGAGCGCCAGAGGGTTCAGTTCGACTTTTTTCAAGCCTTTTTCGAGGCTTTTCAAGGCAATAAGGCAATGAGCAAATGCAACTCCGGTGTTTCTCATAACCGTTGAATCGGTCAAATCGCGCTGCAAGCGCGAGATTGGCAGTTTGGCCGACATAAAAGTCAGCAGAGCGTCGGCGACTTCTAAATTTCCTTCGGCATTCTCGAAATCAATGGGATTTACCTTGTGTGGCATAGCCGAGGAGCCGACTTCGCCTTTTTCGATTTTCTGTTTGAAGTAGTCCATCGAAATATAGAGCCACATATCGCGGCAAAGGTCGATGATTATTGTATCTATGCGCTTCAAGGCGTCGAAAAGCGCCGCTAATGCGTCGTAATTTGAAATTTGTGTTGTATATTTTTCGCGTACAAGTCCGAGTTTTTCGTAAATAAACCTGTCGGCAAATTCGTCCCATTTGATTTCGGGATATGCCGCATTGTGAGCGTTAAAATTGCCGGTTGCGCCGCCGAATTTGGCAGTTACCGGAATAGATTGCGCGACCGCCGCCTGTTTTTCGAGGCGGTAGGCAAAAACTTTTATTTCCTTACCCAGACGTGTGGGCGAAGCCGGCTGCCCGTGCGTTCTTGCGAGCATTGGCACGTCTTTCCATCCTTCGGCGTAAGAATTTAAAATGTCGATTATCTTTTTCAGTCCGGGAAAATATGAATTTTCGAGCGCATCCTTTATTGCAAGCGGGAATGCAGTATTATTGACGTCCTGCGAAGTAAGTCCGAAATGGATAAACTCGCGGTATTCGGCAAGGCCTGATTCGTCAAATTTTTCTTTCAGGAAATATTCTACCGCTTTAACGTCGTGATTTGTAGTTTTTTCGATTTCTTTTATGCGAACAGCATCGGCATCGGAAAAGGTTTCGTATATTTTTCGCAGCAGGTCGTAAGTTTTTGCTTTTTCAATATTCTTTAATTGAGGCAAAGGCAATTCACAAAGAGCGATAAAGTATTCTATTTCAGCCTTAACCCTATACCTGAACAAAGCAGATTCCGAAAAATATGCGGCAAGTTCCGACGTTTTGTTTCTGTATCGCCCATCAACAGGCGAAATGGCGTTTAGCACGTTCAGTTCCATAAATTTTCAAAAAAACAGTAAGTTTTTAATGGTCAATTTTGTTTTCGCTGCAAAGTTAAGCATTTATCTTGAATTGTGAAAATAAATTGCGAAAAAATTGTTAAAAAACAGAAAAAATGTATTATCTTTGCGGTTAATTGTTGAGAACCAACTTTTATGAATAAATTAATAGAAATAAAAAAAGGCTTGGATATCAAATTGACAGGCAAAGCGGGCGAAGAAATAAGGCAGCCGCTCGTTTCGGAAGAATACAGCGTTTTTCCAGAGGATTTTCCCGGATTTTTCCCGAAAGTGTCTGTTCATCAGGGCGATAAGGTTTTAGCAGGCAGCCCTGTGATGTTTGATAAGAATCATCCCGAAATAAAGTTAGTTTCCCCCGTCAGCGGGGAAGTAACGGCCGTTAACCGCGGCGAAAAGCGCAAACTGCTAAACATAGTTGTCCGTTCCGACGGCGAAAACCGCTATCTGGAATTTGGGAAAAAGGACGTGAAAACCCTGTCGGCCGGCGAAATCACGCAGGTTTTGGCGGCTTCCGGAATTTTCGCGCTTATCAGGCAACGGCCTTATGATATTGTGCCGAATCCCGACGTGAGGCCGCGCGACATTTTTGTTACCGCTTTCTCGTCGGCTCCGCTGGCTCCCGACGCCGACTTCCTACTGCAAGGCGAAGACGCTGATTTTCAGACCGGTATCGATGCGCTTTCGGCCCTTACCGAGGGAAAAGTTTATCTTGGAATAGATTACAAAACCAAATCAGGTTTTCTGACAAACGCCTCAAATGCAGAGGTTTACCCCGTGAAAGGCCCTCATCCGGCGGGAAATGCAGGAGTTCAGATAAACCACATCCGGCCGGTGAACAAAGGCGAAACGGTCTGGACGCTTGATGCACAGACAGTTATATATATCGGCCGCTTATTTAATAAAGGAGTTGCCGATTTTTCGCGTCTGATTGCAATAGCCGGTTCGGAAATAAAGCCCGAATACAGAGCATATTACCACACATTACCCGGAGTTTGCCTGAAAGAATATTTTGACCGGTTTACCGAAGAAAAACGGCATAAACGCTACATCAGCGGCGATGTGCTGACCGGTACGCAAATTGCGGCGGACGGCTTCTTGCACGCACGCGACAGCCTTGTTACCGTTATTCCCGAAGGCGACGAAACCAACGAGTTTTTGGGCTGGATTTCGCCCGGATTCGGAAAATTTTCGGTCAGCCATTCCTATCCGTCTTTTATTCTAAAAGGGTTATTTAGAAAGGGTTATGATATTGACGCCAGAATCCGCGGCGGACGGCGGGCAATGATAATGTCCGAAGAATTTGACCGCGTTTTTCCGATGTCAATTTTGCCGGAATATCTGCTTCGCGCAATTATCGCGTTCGATATCGAAAAGATGGAAAACCTTGGTATTTACGAGGTTGCACCCGAAGATTTCGCCCTCTGCGAGTTCGTCGATACCTCCAAAATGGAGTTGCAGGCGATTGTGCGCGAAGGTTTGGACAAGTTATATAAAGAAATGGTGTAATAATTGAGAATTGAGAATTAAAAAATATGCAGTTTTTAAGAAAATATTTAGACAAAATAAAGCCGAATTTTGAAGAAGGC
>JAISUN010000103.1 GCA_031272085.1 Dysgonamonadaceae bacterium
ATGGCGCGGACTTTCCGGAGCAAGGGCTTTCAGTGGATAACGCAATTTGCCTACGACCCGATGGATTTGGCTTATTCAAACACCGAATATCAGACGCATTTCCTGAATTTGGCCTACACTCCGCAAAAGGCTTTGAGCATGAAGATTGCGGCCGAAGTTGCCCGTGCGGTTCCGCGTTTGGCGGCCTGTCCGAAATATCCTGCCGATACGGTTTTCGGGAATTTCAGGGTAAGTTACGCCCAAAATTTGAGCGAAATGAACTCGAAAACGAAGTTTTTTTACTCCAACAACACTGATACTCAACCCATTAGCCCTCAAAATTTAGAAGAAATTGCAGGTTTTGGAAACTCGCCCATTGTGAGTTACGAAGGCTGCGGAGCATATTTTCTCGACCGGCTCGGCAAGGGCTTTTGGCGATTGGAAGTGATGCCCGACGCAGTACAGACGAGCGACCCTTTTGCCAAGGCTTCGCTGAAAAAAAGAGTGGTCGAAATCCTCCGGAATACATGGAAAATGAAAATCCTGATTCCCGATTTAGGTAAAACATTCAGTATCAAAGCATTAAATGCCGAAAATACTTATAATTCCGAAAGCAAAGACGGCGGATTTATGATTCGTCCGGGAGTTTATTTGCTTGAAACAAAGGGAAATACAGAATCTGCCAAATGGGCTTCCGATTCAAAATGGAAAAACATCCGCCTTGGCGAATTTGTCGCGCCCGAAAGTTCGGTCAAAAATTTTATGCTCGTTCATAACCCGCCCGAAAACGCAGAAACGGGAAAGGCCTTACCGATTGAAGCACAGATAATTGGCGCTGAATTTCCGGATTCGGTTTTGATTTACAGCGATAAAATTTCCTTTTGGTTCGACAAAAATCCTTATCTGAAAATGGAGCGGAGCAGCGGTTACGCATGGAAAGCCGAAATTCCCGAAAAGTGGCTTACCGACGGCCTTTTCCGCTACAATGCCGTTGTATGCAAGGGCGATAAACGCTTCACTTTTCCTTCCGGCGAGGAAGGCAGTCCGCTTGACTGGGATTTTTACAATCAAAAATATTACGAAATCCGCTTAAATGAGCCTGATTCGCCTGTTTTGCTTTTCTCGGCAGGCGGCAATGCCAACAATTTGGAAACTTATTCCATTCCTGCACAGGGTTTTGCGCTGCGGAAACTCAACTCTGCAAATCCGGCGGTTCCGTCAAGGCTCGATTTTGAACTGAAATACCAGAATCCCGAAACCCGCTTTTTCTGGCGGAAATACGTAAAAAACGAGATGGAAAACAGGAAATACGGAATTGAAAACGCACAAAATATCTGTTTGCAACTGTCTGTAAATGGCGTAGATACGGTAAATATCGGACTTATAACATCCGACGGATTTACATATTCGGCCATAGCAGATTTGTCGGCAAGCGAAAGCGTTTTGAAAATTCCTCTCGACCGCTTGAAACAGGCTCCAACGGCGCTTTTGCCGCAACCCTACCCTGTTTTTTTGGACAATCATTTCGTTCCGGACGTTCAAATTCCGTTCGACAAGCGGAAAATTGAAATGTTTGAAATATCCGTTTCCGGCTTATCGGCTGAAAATGCGGCAATTAGCCTCGGAAATATCTGGCTTGAATAGAACTTAAACAATAATAAAAATCTATGTTTCATGAAAAAAATCAAAAAATGTAAAAACCGGATGCTGCTGCGCCTTTTGTTGGTTGCATCGGTATTTCTGATTCCGTTAGCAACGGCGGCTCAAACAAAAAACGTTACCGGAACGGTGTTCGACGAAAACGGCGAAACGCTGTTCGGCGTTACGGTTGCCGTCAGCGGAACAACAAGCGCTACCGCAACAAACGCTAAGGGCGAGTATTCCATCGCATTGCCCGATGGAAAATACCAACTCGAATTTTCGCTTCTCGGCTACGAAAAACAGATTATCACGGTTGGAAGCAACCGAATAATCGACGTAAATTTGAGACCCGACGTACAGTTGATGAGCGAAGTAGTCGTCATCGGGTACGGCGCACAAAAGAAAAGCGACCTGACCGGCTCCGTGGCTTCGGTCGGCGAAAGGGATTTCAACCGCGGGCTGCTGAACTCGCCCGAACAGTTGATTAACGGCAAGATAGCAGGTATGCAAATAATGTCGAACAGCGGTTCGCCGACGGCGGGCAGCACAATCAGAATCCGCGGCGGAGCCTCGCTCAACGCCAGCAACGACCCCCTGATTGTCCTCGACGGAATCCCGCTCGAAATAGGCGGCATCAGCGGCAACGGCAGCAACTTTTTGAGCCTCATAAATCCCGCCGACATCGAGAATATGACGGTGCTGAAAGACGCTTCATCCACAGCCATTTACGGTGCAAGAGCATCGAACGGCGTAATCCTGATTACCACGAAAAAGGCGAAGGAAAACGGCACAAAAATCACGTTCAGCACAACAAATTCCATTCAAACTGCTACCAAGCAGGCCGATATGCTCAACGAACAGCAATTCAAGGAAGTGATTGAGTCACAGGGAACTGCGCTCCAAAAATCGCTGCTCGGAAACGCCGCTACAAATTGGAACGACCTGATTTTTCAGCAGGCATTCGGAACCGACAACAATTTAAGCATTTCTTCCAAAGCACTGAAATACTTACCGTTACGCCTTTCGGTCGGTTATTATTCGCAGGACGGAATCCTGAAAACCGACAATACAAAACGCTATTCGGGAAGCCTCACATTAAGCCCTTCGCTGCTGAATAACCATCTGAATATCGTAGCAGGAGTGAAGGCTTCGCACAACAGCAACTCGTTTGCCGACAGTCAAGCCATCTGGGGAGCGGCCACTTACAACCCCACAATTCCCGTTTATTCGGGTAATTCGGCTTACGGAGGCTACAACGAAGCCGTTGACGGACAGGGAAATCTTGTTACCCGCGCCGTTTTGAACCCACTCGGACGATTGGAAGAACGCTCCTCGACCAGCGACGTAAACCGGATTATCGGCAATTTCGACGCCGACTACCGCCTCCACTTTTTGCCCGACCTCCGCGCTCACGTTACGCTCGGCTACGATTATGCCGAGGGACAGGGCAAGATATACATTCCGGCAGAGGCGGCTTATTCCTACACTTCCGGCGGCCGCGATTACAAATACGGTCCGCAAAAAAAGGAAAACAAACTGTTTACGGCATATTTGAATTACAATAAAGAACTTGGCAAAAACCTGATAGACTTGACGGCCGGTTACGACTACCAATACTGGAAATCGACCACAGCCGCTTACGAAGAACTGAACATCGCAGGCGAAAGCCAGTATTCGAGCAAGGCGAGCGACCAGCGGCACGTGCTGCTCTCGTTTTACGCCCGCCTCAATTACTCTTTCGATTCGCGCTACCTGATTACGGCAACTATGCGCCGCGACGGTACTTCGCGATTTAGCGAAAAATGGGGAAATTTCCCGTCTGTGGCGGCTGCATGGCGCATTTCGGAAGAATCTTTCCTGAAAGACAACGACTTCGTGAGCAACCTGAAACTCCGCGTAAGTTACGGCGAAACCGGACAGCAGGAAGGAATCGGCAACTACGATTATTTGCCGGTTTACACCATCAGTCAGGCCGGAGCGCAGTATCTGTTTGGAAACCAATATTATTACACCTATCGTCCCGAAGCCTATAACGCCGATAAAAAATGGGAAAGCACTTCGGCCTACAATGCCGGATTGGATTTCGGCTTCCTGAAAAACAGAATATCCGGAAGTTTCGATTATTATACCCGGAAAACCAAAGATTTGCTGGCTACCGTTCCCGCTCCGGCCGGAACAAATTTCAACAAAACAATAATGACCAACGTCGGAAACGTGGACAGCAAGGGTTGGGAACTGACGCTGAATTTCGTTCCCATCGATTCCCGCGACCTTACTTGGGAAATCGCTTTCAATGCCAGCCATCAGGATGTAAAAATCAAAAACCTGTCGCTCGTCAAAGGCGTGGAAATCGTGAACACTCCGGCCGGCCCGACCGTCGATAATACTTATGTTCAGGTACTTACCGAAGGTTACGCTCCCTATATGTTTTACGTTTACAAGCAACTTTACGACGAATCGGACAAGCCTATTGAAGGCGCTTATGCCGGCGACCTCTACCGCTATCATTCGCCTGCGCCCGATATGCTCTACGGTTTCAGCACCCAACTCCGTTACAAAAAATGGAATATTGGAGCCTCTCTCCGCGCAAACATCGGGAATTATGTTTACAACGGAATGTCGATGAATACCGGCGCGTGGGGAACCGTTTCGTACAACGATTTCCAACTCAACAACCTGAACGCTTCCTACCTCGAAACAGGATTTCAGTCGCGGCAATATCTTTCCGATTATTACGTGGAAAACGCTTCGTTCCTGAAAATGGACAATCTGACGCTCGGCTACTCCTTCGGGAAAATAGCCAAAAACGTCGGCCTGAACATATCAGCGATGGTGCAAAACGTGTTTACCATAACGGATTATACGGGCGTTGACCCCGAAGTTCCAAGCGGATTCGATATGTCGTTTTATCCGCGTCCAAGGATTTACTCGCTCAATTTAAACTTTGAATTTTAAACAGTTACAGCAATGAAAAATATAAAATTCTTAATAATAGCCGCGGCGACGCTGGGATTCGTTATTGCAACATCCTGCACCGACGACCTCAATCAGTTGCCCCACGAAGAAACAACTTCGGCTTCCGTCTATGCCGAGGCCGCAAATTACAAATTGGTTTTGGCCAAACTTTATGCCTCGTTTGTCATTTCCGGTCAGGAAAAGGGCGGCGGAAATGCCGATATATCAAGCGATAACGGCGAAAATTCCGACTATTTGCGGATTTTCTTCAACTTGCAGGAAGTCCCGACCGACGAAATCGCATATACTTGGCTCGAAGGCAATAATATGACCAACATTGCCTATATGAAATGGGACGTCCGCGAAATCTGGTCGTCCGATATGTATTACCGGATTTATTACACCATCGCGCTGTGCAACGAGTTCTTGCGCAATGCTACGGACGAAAAAATAGCCGGATTTTCGGAATCCGACCGGAAAAATATCGAAACTTACCGCCTCGAAGCCCGCTTCCTTCGCGCTTTGGCATATTCCCACGCCATGGATTTGTTCGGCGATATTCCCTTTGTGGATGAGAACGACCCGGTAGGCGCATTTTTGCCGCCACGCTATACCCGCGCCCAGATTTTTGATTTTGTCGTCGGCGAACTGACCGAGATTGCGCCCGCGCTGCCTTCGGTAAAAGATACCGAATACGCCCGCGCCAATCGCGGAGTGGCTTACACGCTGTTGGCAAAAGTCTATCTGAACGCCGAAATTTATGCCGGAAAAGCCTGTTACACAGAATGTATTGCGGCTTGCAAAAACGTTATTTCGGAAGGCTACTCTTTGGAAACAAACTATTCCAAACTTTTCAATGCCGATAACAACCTGCGTACCAACGAGATAATCTTCCCGTTTGCCGTTGATGCAGAACATACGACATCGTGGGGAAGTTCCACATATTTGGTTTGCGGAGCGATTGTTACCACCGATGCGCAAAAGGCTTCCGATTACGGCGTTGACGAGGCTTGGGGAATGTTCCGCGTCCGTCCCGAACTGCCACGTCTTTTCGGCGATGTAACGACCTCGAAAGATTCGCGGGCAATGTTCCACACTGCCGGTCAAACGCTCGACGTAAGCGTGATGACCGACCAGACGCAAGGCTATTGCGTAACCAAATGGACAAACCTGAACGACGACGGCTCGAAAGCCTCAAATACCGCTTCCGACGGCGTGAATACCGACTTTCCGATGTTTCGTTTAGCCGACGTGTATCTGATGTATGCCGAGGCGGTTTTGCGCGGCGGGACAGGCGGCTCCGCACAGGACGCCCTGAATTACGTAAACCTGCTCCGCCAGAGGGCTTACGGCAACAGTTCCGGCAATATTGCGGCTTCGGAACTCACTTTACCGTTCATCCTCGACGAACGCGGACGCGAACTTTACTGGGAATGTACCCGCCGAACCGACCTCGTGCGCTTCAAGGTATTTACCGGAGGCGACTACAAATGGTCGTGGAAAGGCGGCGTGAAAGAGGGCGCGGCTACGGATGCAAAGTTCAACCGCTATCCCATTCCTTACGCCGAACTTTCGGCCAATCCCAATCTTTACAACGATGATTATTAATTGAATAAAATTATATAATAATATGAAAATCAATAAATTAAAATACATTTTCGGGATTTTCCCAATTCTTTTCCTTTTCGCAGCCTGCGAAGAAGACGGGGAAAGAGTTTATCTTTACGGCCCCGAAGCAAACCAGTTGCTGGCCACGGCCAGCGAGATAGTCCTCTCGCAGGACAACTCCGCTGAAATTCTGCTTTCGCTCACTTGGGACAAGAACGCGGTCAGTTTGAGCGACGCCGATTTGGAAGTTCCCGACGTGCTGACGACCTACATTCAAATATCGACCACAAGCGACTTTTCAAGCAATCTGATAGAAACTGCCGAAAGCAATCTCTCACATTCCTATACCGGAGCGGAATTGAACACTATCGCAAAAAATCTGGGGCTTGTCGCCGATGTAGCAAGTCCGGTTTATTTCCGCATTTCGACACGCGCCGGAGCCAATATGGAGCCGGTTTTCAGCAATACTGTCAGCGTTAATATTACTCCGTTTAAGATTGATATGAGCCTTGGATTTATCCTCGACGCAAGTAAAAACGATACGGGCAGAACCCTCGCTTCGCCTGAAAGCAACGGCATTTACACCGGTTTTATGGGCGCTACGGGATGGTACAATTATTACCTGAAAGAAGGCGACGGCACAATCTGGGGCAACACTCCGGTTGACGGCTCCGAATTTTATATTTCCAACGCTTCCGACGCTTGGAATTTCTGGTTCCCCGGACAAAGCGGCTGTTATTACACCACTGTAAATACCGTCGATAAAAAATGGTCGGCTCTGCTGCTTCCGACGCTCGCGGTCAGCGGCGACCTGACAGGCGAAATGACTTTCGACCGCGCAAACGTAAAATGGACTTACGCCTTTACCGCTACCGGCGCAGGTTCTAAATCCATCAAACTATCGACTGTCGGCAAACTTTACGACACGGCTACCGGAACTGCCGACGCTTCGGCCAAGGATACGCAGGTCGCTTTCGTTCAGAACGGAAGCAAACTTTCGCTTGCCGGCACAGCCGGAAATATCTCGATTTCCATTCCAGAAGCGGGCGAAATGACGCTCACGCTCGACCTTTCAAATCCCAACGACTGGAAATGCGAGGTAACAAAAGGCTCGACAACTCCGGTAACGGTTAATCCGCATCTTTACCTGCCCGGAATCGACGACGGAATCAGCGGAAGTTGGACTTTCGACAATTTCCTGAACCTGTACGACGAAGATAATCTGGCTTACGCGGGCGTTGTGAACGTTAATTCGCTCTGGGGCTATACTTTCAACACCGAAAGCGGAAACTGGGACGAAAAATACGGGATTGGCGAAGGCGACGCATATTCCGGCACGCTTCTTTACAAGGGAGGTAATATGCCTGCTCCCGCCGCGGGCGAATATCTTTTCGACGTTTCGATTAAAAATCTAACATACAGCCTGATAGCCATTGGAAACGAGATTTATGTAGCCGGCCTGAACGACGATTGGGGCTTCACCCCGCTGCCAAGAACAGCCGTCGGAGTTTATGCCGCAAACGTAAACATTGCCGGCGCTTCGCCCTGGGGATTCCAGATTCATATCGACCAGACTTGGAGCCATAAATTCGGCGGAAGCGGTGCAGAACTCGTTTACTTAGGCGCAAACCTGACGGACGACGCTTCGCTCACGCCCGGAGTTTATCTGCTGACAGTGGATTTGATTCACGGAACATTAAGTTTTACAAAATAGGAAATGAAATATTTTCATAAAACGGCATTAATCTTTTGCTCAATTTTTTTCGCCTGTTGCGGAAAAGATGCGCCGGAGCCTGACCCAAAACCGCAAACGCCTGACGCAAGCGGATATGCCCTCGGAGCCGACGTAAGTTGGCTGACCGAAATGGAAAAAGCCGGACGCAAATTTTACGATGCGTCCGGCAAGGAAACGGAATGTATGGAGTTGCTGCGCTCGCTCGGCCTCAACTCCATCCGCCTCCGCGTCTGGGTAAATCCCTCCGACGGCTGGTGCAACAAGGAAGACGTGCTGGTTAAGGCTTTCCGCGCTAAAAATCTGGGATTCAGGATAATGATTGATTTTCATTACAGCGACGTGTGGGCTGACCCATCGCATCAAACAACTCCCGCCGCGTGGCAAAATATGAATCTCGAAGAACTGAAACAGGCTGTCGCCCTGCATACGAAAGAAACGCTCAACCTTCTGAAAACAAACGGAATAAGCCCCGAATGGGTGCAGGCAGGCAATGAAACGGGCAACGGAATGTTGTGGGAAACGGGCAAAGCATCGGTCAATATGGCCAACTATACGGCTTTGAACAATGCCGGTTATGATGCGGTAAAGTCCGTTTTCCCTGATGCAAAGGTTATCGTTCATCTGCATAACGGGCAGGATAACAGCCTGTACCGCTGGCTGTTCGACGGATTGAAGAAAAACGGCGGAAAATGGGACGTAATCGGGATGTCGCTCTATCCCGAAGGCGAAAGCGACTGGCAGCAGAAAAACAATTCCTGCATCGCCAACATTAAAGATATGATTTCCCGCTACGGCTCGGAAGTGATGATTTGCGAGGTTGGCATGCCATGGGATAAGCCCGCGGCCGCAAAAGCCTTCCTCGCCGACCTGATTGCCCAAATGCAAAATATCCCCGACGACAAATGTTCGGGGATATTTTACTGGGAGCCGGAATCGTACAACGGCTGGAAAGGTTATACGCTCGGCGCTTTCGACAATTCGGGAAAGCCCACCGAAGCGCTTGACGCCTTTACTGACGCCTCACTTCGGATTTCACAGTGAGTTTCTGGTTCATATCCATACCGCCAAAATTAGTCTTAACATCCATATTCATAAGCGATTGCGAGGTCTGAACCATTCCGTTTTCAAGCGAAGCGCGGATGGTTCCCTCAATATTGCCCGACAGAGTTGCGTTCACGTCGCCTTGCGGGGTTTTTATTGCCGATTCCTGCGAATCAATCAGGCTGGCGACGGAAATTACCGCAATGCCGTTTTCAACCGCCGTAAGCGTTTGAACCGACTTGATTTTCATATTGAGGCCGTTGGCCGAGCCTTCTTTTTCGATTTCCCAAGCGTCGCCGATTTTCAGCGGTCGCGCGGGATATTCCAAAAGAAGCGTCTGCAAATTTTCGATGTTTTGTTTTTCAGAAAATTGTTGCTCAATCATCTGATGCAACATGGGATTTCCGTCTTCGTCAATCGCTTTTGCCAAAGCGCTTTGCAGTTTATCCAAATCTTGAACTTCGAGCAATTTGCCGTACTTATCCACTTTTACGGTAAAAGGTACGTTCATAATTGCTTTCATAGCCTTGCCGACTTCGGCTAATTGTCCATTATCTTCGGAACCGTCTGTGGAGTAAGACAACGACCCCATAAACTGGCTGTCGCTTTGCATTTTCATCCGCGTGTAAACCATTTCCAAAGAATAGGCTCCATCGGCGAAACCGAGAGTTTTCATGGCAAAAGAAAATTCCATTTTCACAGAAATTTCCATATCCTGCCCCATCATATCCATTTTCATAACCATTTCCGAAGGGGTTACGAAATTAAAACTGTCGCCCGTTTTCAGGTTGTACGCCAAATTGTACTCCTGCGGGAAACTGCTTGTAGCCGTAAATAAAGCGCCGATAACGAGCGCAATAAGTTTAATTTTTGTGTTTTCCATATTATTTATAATTTAATCCGCAAATGTAATTATTTATTTCGGTATATCAAAACTTTACGGAAATTTTCTTTCCGCTGTATTGCGCTGTTTTTTCCGCTTTTCCCGACAAAAGGCCGATTACGGAAATATTAAACGTTTTTTGCGGATTCATTTCGGCGTAATTGCCTGTCCTGCCGTCGATTGTGAGGCTGCGTGAGCGGTCGTTCCACAGGATTCGGATTGTTGAAAACTGCCCCCGTTCGCAATCGTAGCCGTCGCCGGCGTCTTCGTAAAGCGCAAATTCGGCGTCATTGCCTGCATAAACCTTCAAATCGAGCGAATCCCAAGGTTTTTCCATCGCATACTGGACATCCGGCCCGAAAGGAATTATGCTTCCGGCTTTCACAAACAGCGGAAAAATGTCTATTGGAGCGGGATAGTCGATAGTTTGACCGCCCTGATATTTCATTTCGCTGTGAAAATCGTACCATTCGGAACCTGCCGGCAAATAGACCTTCCGCGTTTTAACTTCGTTAAAATTTTCAACCGCCTTGCCGGAATAGCGGAAAACGTACATCGAATCGGTAACAGGAGCCGCAAGCAATGAGCGTCCGAACAGAAATTCATCGTCAATCCCGCTAACTGCGCTGTCTTCCGGATAATCCATAAACAGAGCGCGGAGCATTGAGCCGCCGCCGGAACTTACTTCGTAAGACGAAGAATATATATAAGGTAAAAGCCTGTAACGCAAGCGGATATACTTCTCTATCGCATCAAAAGCCCAGTCGCCGTGCTGTCCGAACTGATAAATTTCGCGGGGCGTGTGCGTGCCGTGAGAGCGCATCATCGGCGTAAAAGCGGCAAATTGAAGCCAACGCGCGTAAAGTTCGGCAAATGCCTTATCGCGAAGGCCTTCGGGATAGGTTTCGTTAGGGGCAAAACCGCCTATATCCGTGTTCCAATAAGGGATTCCGCAAAGCGAAAGATTTAATCCGGCCGAAATTTGCTTCCGCAAAACATCCCAGGACGAAGCCACATCGCCCGACCAGACAATAGTCGAATACCGCTGCTGGCCGGCAAAAGCCGAGCGGGTAAGTATCACAACCCGCTTGTGGTCGGTAGTTTGCCGCTGATTGTCGTAAATGCCGCCCACTGAAACGAGCGGAAAAGCATTGGCCGCGTCGCGAAACGTTCCGGCAGCGGTTTTCCCGTTGAGCGAGCGTTCAAATTCGTAATTTTCAGGCTCGGTAGCGTCGAGCCACCAAACGTCGATTCCTTTGCGGAAAAGGTTGTCATTCAGATATTTCCAGTAAATATTGCGGGCTTCTGCACTGAATGCGTCGTAAACTCTAACTCCATATTCTGCCGGAAAAGTCTCGAAATCAAGCAGTAAATTCTTGCTTTTCAGTTCCTTATAAATATCGGTTTCCGGACCGAACGACGGCCAGACCGAAATTGCGATATGCGCGTTTTTGCGATGAATCTCATCAATCATAGCCTGCGGATTCGGATAGTTTGGATTTCCCCAAGCAGTTGAGTTCCAATGAGAAAAGTCCTCGCTCCAATATTGCCAGTCCTGGATAATCCCGTCAAGCGGGACTTGCAGCCCGCGGTAACGGTTCAGAACGTCAAGCAACTGATTTTGAGATGTATAACGCTCGCGGCACTGCCAATATCCGAATGACCAGAGCGGAAGTTGCGGAACCTGACCGGTAAGGCTGCGGATTAGCGCAATCGTGCCGTCGGCGTTTCCGCCGAGCATGAAAAAATAGTCAATTTGCTGGCCTGATACGGAATTGAATGTCATTCCCTCGTCCGAATCGCTGTATTCCGTAGGCGAAAAATTGTGCCAAAAAATGGCATATCCTTTTGACGAATGAGCGATTGGAATTGCAATTTCCATATTCCGCTGCCGCAGGTCGATTTTACGCCCGCGCTGATTCAATCCGCCCTGCTGGTGCTGCCCAAGCCCGTAAACCGCCTCGTTGCCAGAAAGCGCAAAGGTCTGCCCTACCCTGCAAGTCGTCCCGCTTGGATATGTTGCCGGCACGATGGACGAAGTCCCTGATTTCTCGCTAACAACAGGCTTTTTAGCCTTGTCGAGAAAAGAAACGCAGCCCGAAATCCAATCTATTGAAACGGACAAATCGGGGCTTGAAACTGTGAAAACATTATGATTTGCTCCATATTTCAGCGGCGTTTTTTCAGGCGTTTTCACAACCGAAAAACTCGTATTTTCAGCCTCAATTTCTTCGACAGATTTTAATATCCTGACTGTCCGGCTGTTGTAAAACCGGATTTCGATATTCATTCTGCCGGCGATTATTTTCGCTCCCGACTCGGTTTTCAAGTAATTTTCCGCTTCTTTTGCGCCCGCGCTGAACGAAATCAGAATGAAAGCCAAAAGGGTCATAAATGTTTTCATACGTATTTACTTTAAGTTAAAAATGCAAAAATAGCAATAAACGTTTAATTAGCGCTTAATTTTTCATTAATTTTTTTATCTTTGCACAAATCAAATTTATTATGAAAACAATATTGACAATTTTATTTTTTGTTCCCCTGATATGTTGGGGACAATCAAATGAGTTTAACGATTATCTGTCTAAATTCAGAGCGATAGAAATTCCGCTTGAAATAAATCAGGCGAATTTTCATGAACAGTTTCCCGGTTCGGTATGGAATAAACCTGTCAGCATTGATGAAAAATATGTAAAGGATTTTATATTTGACGAAGACTCTACTGTTAGCCGATTTATCACGCCTGAT
Source organism: Dysgonamonadaceae bacterium (assembly GCA_031272085.1). GTDB lineage: Bacteria > Bacteroidota > Bacteroidia > Bacteroidales > Azobacteroidaceae > Azobacteroides. Next base: position 12,591 of record JAISUN010000103.1, read on the forward strand.
TATGGTTATGGATATGGTATGAAATGGGAAACATGTAAATATCATATTGTAATTGTTATGATTCAGAGGAACCAGGGCGACAATATTTTCAATTTCGACAGATTGGATTTAATGTTGATTTTGTATGACCGGGATGGAGTGCGTTTAGACAGGAAAATAATATCTCGGAATAATGAAGTCTGGTTTTCCAATATCAGTGTGAAAACGTGTTGCCATATTGACATTCAACAAATTATGATGAACATCAAAAGTTCTGAACTGATAGATATAAATAAAGA
>JAISUN010000043.1 GCA_031272085.1 Dysgonamonadaceae bacterium
TCGGGAGCGACTTTCAGAATTTTTTTGCCTTCAAATTCGGCGACCGACACGCCTTCGTCGGTCAGTTTGTAGTATTGTGTATCGTCTTTGCCCGTCGGGAAAGGGTTTTGATACTTGAATGTTGGTGTTGCCATAATTTTTATGTTTTATTAAAATTTATTCATTTTCAACCTGATACAGAAAATCATTATAAGGGAAACGCTGAACGTGGATTTCGCGAACCTTGCTGTACAACAGCGATTTCAGTTCATCGACATTTTGCCGTTCGCGGGCTGAAACAAACACGCAATCGTCGTGAAGTTTGGCCATCCAAGTCTGTTTCAGTTCGTCGAGCGTGATGTTTTCGCGGGTTTTCGGAGTGAGGTCGTCCGCCTCTTTTTCAACGTATGAAAACGCGTCTATTTTGTTGAAAACCACGATTGTAGGCTTGTTTTCGCCGGTAATGTCGTTCAGAGTTTGAGTTACAACCTCAATCTGCTCTTCAAATGCGGGATGTGAAATATCGACCACGTGAACCAGCAAATCGGCTTCGCGAACCTCGTCGAGCGTAGATTTGAAAGATTCAATCAGTTCGGTAGGCAATTTGCGGATAAATCCCACAGTATCAGAGAGAAGGAACGCCAGATTTTCGATTGTCGTTTTGCGGACGGTGGTGTCGAGAGTTGCGAAAAGTTTGTTTTCGGCAAACACGTCGGACTTGGTCAAAAGGTTCATCAGCGTTGATTTTCCGACATTGGTATAGCCGACGAGGGCTACCCTGACCAATTTTCCGCGATTTTGACGTTGAGTGGCTTTCTGGCGGTCGATTTCCTTCAAATCCTCTTTCAGTTTGGCGATTTTGGTAAGGATAATTCGGCGGTCGGTTTCCAACTGCGTTTCGCCCGGGCCGCGCATGCGGAAACCGCCGCTGCCGCCCCCGCTTTGCCGTTCGAGGTGCGTCCAGAGACGTTTCAGGCGGGGCAGCATATAGTTGTATTGCGCAAGTTCGACCTGCGTTTTGGCGTGAGCCGTCTGTGCGCGGGAAGCGAAAATGTCGAGGATAAGGCTTGTGCGGTCCATAATTTTCACTTTCAGCGTAGCCTCGATGACACGTAACTGCTTGGGACTCAATTCGTCGTCGAAAATGACCATTCCTATTCCGTTATCTTCATTTTCGACATATTGTTTTATTTCGTCAAGTTTTCCGGTTCCGACAAAAGTTACGGAATTGGGCTTGTCCAAACGCTGGGTAAAACGCTTGACAGCCTCGATTCCCGCTGTTGAAGCCAGAAAATCAAGTTCGTCGAGATATTCTTTTATTTTCGCGTCGTTTTGTTCCGGGGTTACGAGGCCGACCAATACGGCTTTTTCCGATTCCGACGCGCTGATTATAAATTCTTTCATCTGTTAAATCTAACATTCAGAGGACAAAAGTACTACATTTTTGCGTAAAATGCAAACCCGGCTTACCTTTCCGGATAAAGCGCGTTCCACCATTCGGGCTGATTTTTGAGCCAGCGGGCGAACCACGCATAAATTGTTTTGTTCCAGTCAATTCGGTGTTGATAGGCCGCTATCCCGTGATTTTCGTCTTTTACGGTAACAAATTCCACCGTTTTGCCGAGGATTTTCAGGGCGTTGAACATCTGGATACTCTCGCCGATAGGCACGTTTGTATCGACCGTTCCGTGCAGCAGAAGCAGCGGAGTATTGATTTTATCGGCGCTGAAAAGCGGACTTTGTTCGGTGTAAAGGCGGGGATTATTCCACGGATAACTGAATGCGCTGGCCGCTCCGCTGTAAGAATAGCCCCAGTATCCTTCGCCCCAGTAACTCGTTATGTTGCTGATGCCTGCGTGCGATACGGCGGCGGCAAAAATATTGGTGCGGGTTTGCAGAAACTGTGTCATAAATCCGCCGTAAGATGCTCCGACACAGCCTATTTTGGTTGAATCGACAAATTCGTGGCCGCGGCAAAAAAGTTGAGTTCCAAGGATGATTTCATCCGCCGTTTTTTCGCCCCAGGCGTTCACGTGCCGGGCGGCAAATTCCTGCCCGAAACCGGTTGTGCCGGACGGTTGCAGGGTATAAACAACGTATCCGAGCGCGGCATAAACTTGAAGCGGGTAACTCGATTCGAAAGTCCGCGCCGTAGGCGAAGTGCCGCCGTAATAATAGACTATCAGCGGATATTTTTTCGCGGGGTCGAAATCGAAAGGCAGATAGTAACGGCCTTCGATTGTCGTTCCGTCGTCCGAGATGAAATTCCAGCCGCTGACCTTCGAGAGTTCGATTTCTGAAAGCCTTTCGGCAAACGGGTCGGCTAAAAGTGTGGATTTTCCGGTTTTCAGGTCGCAACGGTAAAGGCGGTAAGCGTTGTTCGTGCCTTCGCCCTGATAAACGGCTACGGGCGCTTTTTGGGCAATGGAAAACCCGCGAATCATATCTTCCGGCAGGTCGAGTTTTGTAAACGCCTCTTTTGCAGGCTCGTATGAATAAATGCTTACGCGGTCTTTATCCTGAACGTTGAAATAAATTTTGCCGTCGTAATCCGACCAGTCAGCCCCGCTGATGCTTGGATTGAAATTTTTAGTGAGCGCTTTGACTTCCTTCGTTGCAATATTCAGCATAAACGCCTGATAATCATACATATTCGATATTTGGCCTTCGGCAATGTTGAGGCCGATTCCGCCAAAAGCCTCGCCGGTGCCGATAATCAAGGCTTGCGAGCCGTCGGGCGAATATGTGCCTCCCGAAATGAAGTTGTCCGTCAGTAAAGTGTCTAATTTCAGGCTGTTAAGGTCGAGTTCCATTATAGTTGTCCGGCGGAAAGGCCGTTCGGTAATATTTTCTTCCGAACCCGCGAGCAGCGCCTTTTTGCCGTCGTTTCTTATGTCGCTGACCGAAAGGTTGTGCTTGCCCCAAGTAATCCGTTGCCCGTAATGCGAAGTCAGGTCGTAGAGGTAAATTGAGTTTCTTCCGCGATAAGCGCCGGAACGGTCGGCAGGCGACAAAACCCGCTTCAAATCGCCCTTGTCTTCGGGAATCTGCTCGCGGATTTGCATCACGAGGAAGCGGTTGTCGGGCGTTACGCGGTAAGAGCCTTGCGGAATATTTTCGGCAATTTTCTTCTCTTCGAGCGTGGGAAGGGCAAGCGTATAGAGGTCGCGTCCTGATTCCGACAGCGACGATTTGGAATAAATCAGCCGGTCGCCGGTTTTGAGCCAGGCGGGATAAATATCGGAATTGAAGCGATAAACAACACGGTTGGTACGTGTTTCGCGCAGTTCGGCAACTGACTGCGATTTTCCGCCTGCCGCAACTGTATTTGTCGAACCGATAAAATAATCGCCGCTTGGCGAAATGCGGCAATCGCCCGTCAGACGCGAGCCTTCCAAAATATCGTTGATAGTCAGGCGGCGGTTTCCGGAGGTAGAAATTTCGATTTGCGCGAGGGAATCCTTTTTGTCCGGCTCGATGCTGATTTTGAAATCCGAAACATTGGAATTTCCGGCCTCCGACAGAAATTTTACAACTACCTGATAGCGGCGCGGTTCCAGAGTAAGATTCAGTTTCAGAGCCTTTTTCATATCGAGGCTGTCCTCGCGGGTATCTTTTGTTTTTTCGAGTTTATCGTTAATCCAGGCTTCAAACCGGCTGTTGCTGCCGATTGTGAGCGCGGCCTTGCAGTAGCGGTCGGCGTCGATATTGAACGTCAGCAGGCGTAAAGCCTTGTTTTTCACAGCGTCGGCGGCATATTCCGAAGGAAACGAAAAAAGTCCGGCAGTGTCGGCTTTGAGCGTTTCGGCCTCGCGCAGTACGGCCTTGAAATCGACGGACGATTTCAGCAGTTCTTTTGCGTCCCAGGCCTTGTTTTCGACGTTAAGGCTGTCGATTAAACGCGGCGAAAAAATGGGCAGCGACTGCGAAACCCGCGCTTCGGCTATGCGGATTTCTTTTGAATAGGCGCTAAAAACGGCGGCAAAAGCCGCAATCAGGAAAAAGGTGGATTTTAAAGATTTCATATTACAGATTAATTTTTATTTCTTAAATATTCCGTAAACAGCCGAACCGGAGCCGCTCATGCTCGCATACAGGGCTCCGCGGTCGTAAAACGACTGCTTCAACTTGGCTATTTCGGGATGGAGCGCAAAAATGCTGTCTTCAAAGTCGTTGACCAACAGTTTTTTCCATTTGGCGATTGGAAGTTTCACGACCTCTGCTGGCGGCAATCCGCGTCTTCGTGGAATGATTTTGGAGTAGGCTTCGCGGGTGGACACAAAAACGTCGGGCTTTTCTATCTCAATCCGGTATTTTTTCAGCGAAAGGTCTATCGGCGTAAGGATATTGCCGATTCCCTCTGCCAGAGCGGGACGGTTGCGGATGAAAAACGCGCAGTCAGCCCCGATGCGGGCGGCGTAATCTTCCATTTGAGTATCGGAAAGTCCAAGCGAGGCGAACTCGTTGAGCAGTTTCAGCATAAAAGCCGCATCCGACGAGCCTCCGCCAAGCCCCGCCCCGAAAGGAATCTGCTTTTGAAGGTAAATTTTCAGCGGCGGCAACGGGAAATCTTCGGCTAACAGGCGGTAAGCCCGCATCACAAGATTGTCTTCGGGATTGCCGTCAATTTTCAGCCCAAATTGCGTGAACGAAGTTGTACCATCCTCTGAATCAATAATTTCCAGAGCATCGCACAAATCGACCGGATAAAAAACCGATTCAATTTTATGGTAGCCGTCGGGACGTTTTGACACGACATTCAAACCTAAATTTATTTTTGCGTTAGGAAAACAAATCATAATTTTTCAAAACTTATTGTGCAAAGTTAGTATTTATAATCGGGAAATTATTAACTTTGCCGAAATTTTTGAAATAAAATAGCAATATGTTAGATTTAAATGCTTCTGTACTGTTAATTTATACCGGCGGAACTATCGGAATGATAGAAGACAGCCGCACAGGAAGTTTAAAACCGGTAGATTTTAACAATCTGAAACAAAACGTATCCGAACTGAAACGGCTGAAATTCAATATCGACGCCACCTCGTTTGCCGTCCCGGTCGATTCGTCGGATATGGGGCCTGCGGAATGGCAGGAAATAGTGCGGATTATCGAAACAAATTACGAAAAATACGACGGTTTTGTCATTCTGCACGGCACCGATACTATGGCTTATACCGCATCAGCATTGAGTTTTATGATGCAAAACCTGACCAAGCCCGTTATCCTGACCGGCTCGCAACTGCCAATCGGGAAAATCCGCACCGACGCCAAGGAAAACCTGATTACAGCCCTCGAAATAGCGGTCGATAAAGACCCCGACGGCCGCGCCTTCGTACCAGAAGTCTGCATATTTTTCCAGAACCTGCTGATGCGCGGCAACAGGACTACGAAAATCAACGCCGCCAATTTCAAAGCGTTTAACTCCTTCAACTACCCCATTTTAGCCGAAGCGGGAACTAATATTGTCTATCAGCACGACCGGATTTTTCATCCCGCCGAGGGAACACGTCCTGAATTTCATTATCTGTTAGACCATAACGTGGCTATAATCAAACTGTTTCCCGGAATATCGGCCTATACTTTGAATGCAATTTTTGAAATCCCTTCGCTGAAAGGCGTTGTGCTGGAAACTTACGGCTCCGGCAATGCGCCCGGCGGCGAAACTTTCCTGAAAATAATAAAAAACGCTGTGAGCAAGGGAATTGTGATGGTCAATGTTACCCAGTGCGCTTCGGGAACCGTAAGTATGGACCGCTACGAAAACGGCCGCCGTTTGCAGGCTACCGGAGTGATTTCGGGCAGGGATATTACGACCGAATCCGCCGTCGCCAAACTGATGTTCCTGCTCGGCCACGGCTATGCTTACAACGATGTTGTACGACTGATGAATACCTCTGTCGCAGGGGAAGTTACGGTGGAATAAGCGGCAGATATTTTGCTATTAAAAAAATGTTTATCTTTGCCCGCGCTAATAAGCATTAAATAAAAAATTTATGAAAAAAATCTTAATTTTATCAGCCCTTTTTATGGGAATTTCAACCGTAATGTTTTCCCAGAAAAACGAGTTTAAAATCAGCGTTCAGCACGGTTATTTCAATGCCGGGAAGGCTTTCGACCGCGTTGTCCCCGGCAAAAACACAGGATTGGATATTAGTTATTTCCTGACTAACCATTTCTTCCTGACCGGACATTTCAATTTTGGGAAAAGCGATTATTACGAAACGTCTATGACCAAGTTTCCCGACGACCGACTTTACCGCAGGAAGGGCAGCGACCTCTGGACAAATACGGAATTGATAATAAATAATATCGGCTTGATGGCCGGATATTTTCAGCCCATAGGAAAATTCGTGAATTTGAGCGGGCAAATCGGCTTTTCGCAGTTTATCTGCACTTCAAGCCAATTTCCATTGCGGATAGTTTGGGCGGACGACGAAGATTTGTCTTACCGTATGTCCAACGCCGATAATACGCGGTACAGCGCGGCATTTCCCGTAAAATTCAGCCTCGGCGTAACGCCGTTTAAGCGGATGAACATCGGGATAGCGCGTAACCTTGAAATTGCTTATGTATTAGGCTTTTATATGGAACCCGATTACACATTTTTTACCGGAATTTACCACGGCCCGCAGTTAAGCATCAGTTTTTAAACTATAATTATCTGTAAATCAATAATTTTTAAGTAAAAGGTGCCCATTTCGGGGCGCTTTTTTTGTCATTATGTTTTATAACATAACCCGATAATTTGCAGTTAGAATAATTTTTTGTAATTTGCGCCGTTTTTACTTTAATAAGAAAACGAAATATATTGTTAAACTTAATAAACGTAGTGAAAAATGAAGGTATATCAAACAAATGAAATCAGGAACATTGCCCTGATAGGCGGTTCCGGCTCTGGGAAAACCACTCTCGCTGAGGCTCTGCTATTCGAGGGTGGGATTATAAAACGCAGAGGCTCGGTCGATAGCGGAAATACCGTTTGCGACTATTTTCCGGTTGAAAAGGAATACGGTTACTCGGTCTTTTCAACCATTTTTTCTGTCGAATGGGAAGGCAAAAAACTCAACTTTATCGACAGCCCCGGCTCCGACGACTTTTCGGGAGGCGCAGTTACCTCGATGAGCGTTACCGACGCCGCCCTTATGGTGCTGAATGCGCAATACGGCGTGGAAGTGGGAACAATCAATATGTTCCGCTATGCCGAAGCGATACGCAAACCGGTTATTTTCCTCATCAACCAACTCGATAAGGACAACGCCGACTACGAAAAAACTCTATCCCAACTGAAAGAGGCTTACGGAAGCAAAGTGGTGCAAATTCAGTATCCACTGCAAATCGGACAGGGATTTCACCAGATGATAGACGTCCTGAAAATGAAAATGTATCAGTGGAAGCCCGAAGGTGGCGCCCCTGATATTCTCGATATTCCCGCCTCGGAAAAGGCAAAGGCCGACGAACTGCACAACGCATTAGTCGAAGCCGCAGCCGAAAACGACGAGGCTCTGATGGAAAAATTCTTCGACCAGGGCAGCCTTTCAGAAGAAGAAATGCGCGAAGGAATCCGCAAAGGCCTGCTCACAAGAGGAATGTATCCCGTAATCTGCTCCTCGGCAGCGAAAGATATGGGCGTCCGCCGCTTGATGGAATTTCTGGGCAACAACGTCCCGCGGATTTCCGAAATGCCGCTCTACAAAAACACCGAAGGCAAGGAAATTACGCCCGATGCAGCCGCTCCCGCCAGCCTGTTCATCTTCAAAACTACCGTTGAACCGCATATCGGACGGGTTTCCTACTTCAAAGTTATGTCGGGAACCGTAAAACCGGGCGACGACGTGCTGAACGAAGACCGCGGCTCGAAGGAACGCATCTCGCAACTCTTTGTCGTTGCCGGACAAACCCGCACCGAAGTCCCCGAACTGAAAGCAGGCGACATAGGCGCAACCGTCAAACTGAAAGACGTAAACACCGGAAACACGCTCAACGCCAAGGGCGCCGACAACAAGTTCGACTTCATAAAATATCCGAACTCGAAATACCGCCGCGCAATAAAGGCCGTCAACGAAGCCGATTCCGAAAAGATGATGGAAATCCTTTCCAGAATGAGAGCCGAAGACCCGACCTGGGTTGTAGAGCAGTCGAAAGAACTGAAACAGGTTATCGTTTCCGGACAGGGCGAGTTCCACCTAAAAACGCTGAAATGGCGCATCGAAAACAACGATAAACTTGCAATAGAATTTTTTGAACCGAAAATTCCGTATCGCGAAACCATCACCAAATCGGCGCGTGCGGACTACCGCCACAAGAAACAGTCGGGCGGCGCCGGACAGTTCGGCGAAGTCCACCTCATCGTCGAGCCGTATCAGGAAGGCCAGCCAATGCCCGAAATTTACAAGTTCGGAGGTCAGGAATTTAAGATTCAAGCCCGCGATACGCAGGAAGTTCCCCTCGAATGGGGCGGCAAACTCGTGTTCGTAAACTCTATCGTAGGCGGCGCAATCGACGCCCGCTTCCTGCCCGCAATCCTGAAAGGAATTATGCAGCGGATGGAGCAAGGCCCGCTCACAGGCTCGTATGCCCGCGACGTGCGCGTCATCGTTTACGACGGCAAAATGCACCCTGTGGACTCGAACGAAATCTCGTTTATGCTCGCCGGACGCAACGCTTTCTCGGAAGCCTTCAAAAATGCAGGCCCGAAAATCCTCGAACCCATCTACGACGTGGAAGTTTCGCTTCCATCGGAATATATGGGCGATGTAATGGGCGACCTGCAAGGCAGGCGCGCAATGATTATGGGAATGAACTCCGAAAAAGGTTACGAAAAACTGATGGCCAAAGTTCCGCTCAAAGAAATGAGCAACTATTCGACCTCGTTGAGTTCGATAACCGGCGGAAGCGCCTCGTTCAATATGAAATTTGCCGCCTATGAGTTAGTCCCGACCGACGTTCAGGAAAAACTCATCAAGGAATACGAGGCACAAAAGGCCGAAGATTAATTGCTTATGCACGAAGCCCTCGAACAGGAACTGCATTTGGAGCGCGACTGGTTCTTCTTTTTGAACGGCAGCGATTCTCAATACTGGGACAGTTTTTTCTATATCTATTCATTAATAGGTACGTGGATTGTACTCTACCTCTGTTTCATAGTCGTGTTTGTCTATAAACGGCCGTGGAAGGAGGTAGTTTGCACCCTGCTGGCTGTTGCGCTTGTCATCGCAGTTTGCGACCAGGTAACGTCGAGCGTCTTTAAACCGGTTTTCCACCGTTTCCGGCCTACTCATCATCCCGATTTCGAAAATTTGGTCGATACCGTAAAGGACTACCGGGGCGGGCTGTACGGCTTTATTTCAGGCCATGCCGCAAACTCGTTCGGGATTGCGACATTTGCCACGCTCGTGTTCCGCAACCGCCTGTTTACCGCATCAATACTGACTTTTGCCGTTTTGAACGCATATTCGAGAATCTATCTTGGAGTGCATTTCATTTCCGACATTGCAGCAGGCGCTCTGCTGGGCGTTTTGGCGGGATATTTGGGCTACCTGTTTATGAATTTCCTTCGGGCAAAATGGGTTAAAGTAGATAAAAGCGAATTGCAAAAGCCGCTTTTCCCGGCTCGGACAGCCACGGCGCTTTCTGCAATTTACGGCATTCATCTGCTTTTCCTGTTGGCATTCAGCAATCAGATAATTAAATTTTTATAAAGAGAATAATTTTTTTAACATGTTTAACAACAAAAAGATAAAGGCTATGAAGACAATATCATTCAATGAACTTCGTCGTATCAAAGACAGTTTACCATCCGGCAGCACACGCAGAATCGCCTCTGAATTGGGACTTACCGAAGAGGCAGTGAGAAATTATTTCGGCGGCGTCAATCAGAGCGCCGACAGCAAGGGCGGCGTCCATATCGAGCCGGGACCCGACGGCGGCATCGTAATTCTCGACGATTCGGCCATTCTGGAAAAGGCATTGGTAATTTTGGGCGAAAACAGCCACAAAATCGCTTCGGTAGAGGCCTGACCGGGAAAGGATACGAAGACAAAAGCAGACTTTCGGAGTTTCTTATTATATAAGACGCTCTGAAAGTCTTTGTGGTTTTTGGGTAGAAAACCCTCGCACCGAAGCGAATTTTGACAGAAAACGGTTATTATTCCAACAAAAATTATTACTTTTACATCCGTAATCATCTTGGAAGTAACGCAATGGTAGCAGACAGAAACGGAAATATTGTCCAGCAGAACCATTTTTACCCCTTCGGGCAAACAATGGCGATAAGCACCGGCCATGGCGCACAACCATACAAGTTTACCGGCAAGGAACTCGATTTGGAAAACGG
>JAISUN010000054.1 GCA_031272085.1 Dysgonamonadaceae bacterium
AGCGTCCCCCGCGCCGGCTCGTCGAGAGCGCCGATGGTTACCTGCGCCCTTGCGCTGTCAGCAAATAAGGACACAATACATACATACATACATACATACATACATACATACATACATACGGACCGGCCGGACAAATTGTGCGCAGAGCCGGCTTCCGGTTTTCGTTTTGTGATAAAACTGTAAAATTTGTTTAACATTATAACTCTAATTTTAGGTGTTCTATCTATATAACACCTGAAACTGAAAAAAGTTCACGAAAATTGGCAGTTTTTTCGGGAAAATGAGGTTAAAAAATCATAAGTCATTGACAGACAATGAAAAATAATTTTGAATTTTACTGTAATTTAGAAAAAATCTAAATAAGCAGAAAAGTAAGAGATTTTACCTGTATTATGGTTGCATTTGTCAGTTGAAATTGATTAAACAGTTCAAACGATTGTATATTTAGAAAAAAACACTAACTTTGCCAAAAAAAGTTTGTATCTGATGAAAAACCTGTTATTTTTATTAATTTTCGCTTTTCTGGCGGTTTCCTGCTCCGAAAAGCATTTTTTGAAGGATGAAAATTACCGTTCAAAGGTAATTGCACAGTTTGAAAAGCGTAAGGCCGAGGCTGCCGGACGGGGCGAGGCCTTGTTTTCAGTCCTTGATAATGAGCGTCTTACGCTCGAACAAAAAGAGGCCTTGCAGTTTCTTTACGCCTATATGCCGCTTTGCGATTTGGCCGATTACGACGGCGGATTTTTCCTAAATCAGGTTGATGCGGCTTTTCGCGCAAGGAATTTTTTCAAGTGGGGAAAAACTGTTCCCGACGATATTTTCCGGCATTTCGTGCTTGTTTACCGCATCAACAACGAGTATCTCGATACCGCACGAACAGCCTTTTTCGACGAATTGAAAGACCGCGTGAAAAATCTTTCGATGTACGACGCCGCGCTGGAAGTCAATCACTGGTGCCACGAAAAAGTTACCTACCGCGGAACCGACGGACGCACTTCGGCGCCTCTGGCTCTGGTAAAAACCTCGTGGGGACGCTGCGGCGAAGAATCGACATTCACAGCGGCTGCAATGCGTGCCGTCGGGATTCCCGCCCGTCAGTGCTACACCCCGCGCTGGGTGCATACCGACGACAATCACGCCTGGGTAGAAGTCTGGATTGACGGGAAATGGCATTATCTCGGAGCCTGCGAACCGGAACCGGAACTCGACGCAGCCTGGTTTACCGGCCCCGCAAAACGTGCAATGATGGTTCATACAAACGTTTTCGGGCTTTACGAAGGCGCAGAAGAGAAAAATCTCGAAATGCCGCTGTATTCTATAATAAATCTTACTGCAAATTATGCTAAAACGCGCAAAATCAATGTTTTAATAACAGATGAAAATAATAGTCCGGTAGAAGGCGCAAGCGTAAAGTTTATGGTTTACAATTATGCGGAATTTTATCCGATTTCCACTAACACAAGCGGTAAGGACGGCAAAACTTCAATCGTTTCCGGAATGGGCGATATTATGCTCTGGGCAAATGCAGGCGAAAAATACGGTTACGCAAAATCCGCTCCCGACGACACTTTGACGGTTGTTTGCCTCAACCGCAGCCGGGGCGTGGCTTACGAAGAAAATATCGTAATGAACGTTCCGCCCGAACAAGCGGTCGAAGCGCTGAATCCCGAAAAAGTCAAGGCTAACGCTGTCCGTTTTGCTTACGAAGATTCGCTGCGCAACGCTTACATGGCAACTTTCATCACTCGCGAAGAAGCCGTAAAATTTGCCGCCGCCAACAATTTGGATTCGACCGAAACTTGGAAGCAACTAAACCGCGCACAGGGAAACTGGCAAGAAATCCGGGATTTTATTTCCGCGGAAAAGGAAAATTCCAATCTTTTCCCATTTTTGAAATCATTGAGGGACAAGGATTTACGCGACACTCCTTCGGCTTATCTCATTTCGCATATTCATCCTGCTGATAATCAGGAAATTAAGGAAGGAACTCCGGCTGATTTCGTTGTGCCTTACATTCTTTCGCCTCGAATTGAATCTGAATTGATTACGCCCTGGCGGGAATATTTCCGGAAACAACGCGATGCCGCAACCCGCGAAGAAATCCGCCGCAATCCGAAGTATCTGGTTGATTACGTGAGAGATAACATAAAAATAAACGACGATGAAAACTATTACAACTGCCGAATCACGCCCCGCGGAGTTTTTGATTTGAAAATAGCCGACCGCCGTTCGCGAAATGTCTTCTTTGTGGCTGCCTGCCGCAGTTTCGGCATTCCGGCGCGTGTGGAATGGGCAACCGGAAAACCGCAATATTACGAAAACGGGAAATGGATTGACGTTGTTTTTGAGCCGGAAACGGCTTCCGACGCCAATTTGCCGAAAGGCAAAATAACGCTGCAAAATGCTACCGGCAACCCCACAACGCCCGGATATTACAGCCACTACACCCTCGCCAGATTCAAAGACGGCGCTTTCAAAACGCTTGATTATGAGGGAAGTTGGGCTGTGGCGAAATTCCCGTTCACGCTCGAACTCGACGAAGGTTATTACCGCCTTATGACCGGCAGCCGCGCCAACGACGGCTCTGTTTTCATCGATACCCGCTATTTTGAACTGAAACAGGGACGTCCGATTACGATGGCCGTCAAGATGCCCGACACCGAAAATAAACTCTTTGTCAAGGGAATTGTGGATATGAACACGATAGTGGAAATAGACAATAACAAATTGACGCTTAAAGAGTTATCGAAAGGCAAAGGCCTGCTTCTCTGCTTCCTCGATTTGGGAAAAGAGCCGTCGAAACATATTTTACAGGACATTCCCGCTGTCAGCCGGGCTTTTGAGGCGTGGGGCGGAGGAGTGATGTTTGCCGTTCCCGAAGGGAAAATGCAGAAAAATATCGCGTCCGAAGGGCTTCCGAAGCAGTCTGTCTGGCTCAACGACAAGGAAAATAAATTGCTAAATTCGGTTGCCGACGCGCTGAAAACCGACGTGAAAGACAATTACCCGCTTGTGGTTTATCTGAACAGCAACGGCGGTATTATCTATTCGTCAATCGGTTACAAAATCGGAATCGGCGAGGCTGTGTTGAAAACAATTTCGCTTGAATAGGCAGGAAAAGTCCTACTTAACCACCTCGTATTTGGCAAATTTCAGGAGCAACTGCCGAGTTCCGAAACTCTCGAACTCGACGCTTGCTCTTGCATTTTCGTTCTCGCCGGTCAGAGCCAACACTTTACCGCGGCCGAAACGCTCGTGGATAATGATTGTGCCAACCGACAGATTGCCGATGCTTTCGCGGCTGACTTCATTTTTGCTGCGCTCGATTTGCGTGATTTTCCGGGGATTGACGTACTGTTCAGTCCGCGGTTGAGGTTGCGGAGTCCTGTTAATCTGGGGCGTATTTTCAACCCACTGATTATTAGGCATATTCAGATATTCCGGGTCGATATTTCCGATAAAGCGGCTTGGATGGCAGGAATCGGATTTCCCGTTCCGGAAGCGGTTTTTGGCATAGGTAAGCACCACATTTTCTTCGGCGCGGGTAATGGCCACGTAAAACAGCCGCCGCTCTTCTTCTATCTCGCGGAAACTGTCGCGGCTGCGCTCCGAGGGGAACAGGTTTTCTTCCAGCCCGACCACAAAAACATTCTTAAATTCCAATCCCTTGGCGGCGTGAACGGTCATCATCGTAACGCGGCTCGACGCTTCGTCCTTTTCGGTATCCTGGTCGGTCAGCAGCGATATTTCGGCAAGAAAATCGACCAGCCGGATTTCGGCAATTCCCTGTTCCATACGGGTCGAAACGAACTCGTAAAGGCTGTTGAGCAACTCCTCCACGTTCTGGACGCGGCTCAATCCTTCGGGCGTTTTATCGTTGTAAAGGTCGGTCAGCATGCCGGTTTCGCGAATGATAGCGCCGCCGGTTTCGTAAGCGTTTTGAGTTTCGTCGCCGGAAATAAAGCGCGAAATCAGGTCGTGAAATTTTTTCAGTTTCGCGGCAGTTCCGGCATTTACCGGCAAATTGTATTTCAAAGGCTCGGAAATCACTGTCCACAGGCTGACTTCGTGCGTCGTGGCAGCAGCGGTGATTTTGCCGACCGTTGTGTCGCCGATTCCCCGCGCCGGATAGTTGATAATCCGCTTAAAAGCCTCTTCGTCATTAGGATTGACGACCATCCGCATATAAGCCACAACGTCTTTCACTTCCTTGCGCTGATAAAACGACAGCCCGCCGTAAATCCGGTAGGGAATGTTGATTTTGCGGAGCGATTCCTCGAAAATTCGGCTTTGCGCATTGGTGCGGTAAAGTATTGCAAAATCCTTATAATCATACTTTTCCAGCATCCGCATCTCGGCTATCCGGGCGGCTACATTGTAACCTTCCTCAAAATCGGAATAGGCGCTGATTACCTTAATCTTTTCGCCCGCAGCATTTTCGGAATAAATAGTTTTCGGAATCTGTTCTTCATTCTTCTTTATCAGCGAGTTAGCCGCATTGACTATGGTTTTTGTGGAACGATAATTGCGTTCGAGTTTAAAAAGTTTCGTTTCGGGAAAAGTTTTCCTGAAATTCAGGATATTGCCGATATTTGCGCCCCGGAACGAATAAATGCTCTGGGCATCATCGCCGACCACGCAAACGCGGTGATGTTCTTCGGCCAACTGGCGCACAATCTCGTGTTGAACCGAGTTTGTATCCTGATATTCGTCCACGAGGATGAAGCGGAACTGGTTGCGGTAACGCTCCAAAACTTCGGCGTTGTTCTTGAACAGCAGGTAGATATAGAGCAGCAAATCGTCGAAATCCATTGCTCCCGCGGCGCGGCAGCGATTCCAGTAAATGCTGTAAATCTGGCCGGTGCGCTCGCGGCGGTTGTTGTTGTCGTCAGCAATCAGTTCGCGGTCGGAAAGGTATTGCTCGGGAGTGATTATTGCGTTTTTTGCCTGCGAAATCCGCGCCTGAACCGAAGCCGGCTTATAAATCTTGTCGTCGAGCGCAAGTTCTTTGATAATGGATTTTATCAGGTTTTTTGAATCCTGCGCATCGTAAATTGTGAAATTCGATTTGTAGCCGAATTTGTCGGCTTCGCGCCGCAAAATCCGGGAAAAAATGGAGTGGAAAGTTCCCATCCACAGGCGACGGGCGGTATCTTCATCCACAAGGCGGGCGATACGCGATTTCATCTCACGCGCCGCCTTATTTGTAAATGTCAGAGCCAGAATATTATACGGCGAAATTCCATTTTTCAGCAGGTACGCAATTTTATAAGTCAAAACGCGGGTTTTACCCGAGCCTGCGCCTGCAATGACCAAACTCGGACCCTCGTTGTAAACTACCGCCTCGCGCTGGCTATCGTTCAGTTGTTCAAGAATTTCGTCCATCAGGAAACGGCGGCGATGACTTCTATCTCAACAAGAGCGTTTTTAGGAAGATTCATTATCGCAAAAGCCGAGCGGGCAGGATAGGGTTCCTCGAAATAGCGGGCGTATATCTCGTTCACTTTCGCGAAGTTACCCATATCGGAAAGGAAAACGGTGGTTTTTACCACATCCTTGAAGTCGAGGCCGGCTTCGTTCAGCACCGATTTAATGTTTTTGAACACCTGTTCGGCCTGCTCTACGACCGAATTAGAGACAAATTCGCCAGTTTTGGGGTCAAGTCCGAGTTGGCCGGAAAGAAAAACGAAATTGCCGGTTCTGATAGCCTGCGAATAGGGGCCGATAGCGGCCGGAGCGTTTGTTGTAGAAATTACCTGTTTCATATTTATTTAGAATGTTTTTGAAAATACAAAAGTACGCATTTTATTTAAGTGTTCAAAAAAAAATTTTCAACTAATCATAAACCAACCGGCCTGTTTTTTCCGGTTCAGTTTTTTTAATTGCTTGTTTAACAGCGAATTATTCGGTTTTTCTAACATCGGGTCGTCTTTCAGGATGTCGGCTGCAATATCTCGGGCGAGGCTCAAAATTTGTCCGTCGCGGGCAAGGTCGGCAATTTTCAGGTTGAACGCTATTCCGCTTTGCTGGGTGCCGTCGATGTCGCCCGGGCCACGGAGTTTCAGGTCTTCTTCGGCTATCAGGAAGCCGTCGTTGGTTTCGGTCATAATCCGGATTCTGCGGCGGGTGGCGTCTGTTAACTGGTATTTAGTCAGCAGGATACAGAACGACTGGTCGGCTCCGCGCCCTACCCTGCCCCGCAACTGGTGCAACTGCGAAAGCCCGAAGCGCTCGGCGTTTTCAATCAGCATCACAGAAGCGTTCGGGACGTTTACGCCCACTTCAATCACTGTTGTAGCCACCATTATCTGCGTTTCGCCGGATACGAATTTCTGCATTTCGGCGTCTTTTTCGGCCGCTTTCATTTTGCCGTGAACCATGGAAACGCGGTATTCCGGGAATATTTTTTTTGTTGTTTCAAAGCCGTCCGACAGGTTTTGCAGGTCGATTTTTTCGCTTTCCTCAATAAGCGGATAAACTATATAAACCTGCCTTCCCAGGCGGAGTTGCCGACGGACTGATTCGTAAAGGTTTTTCCGTTTTTCGCTGTAAATATGCAGAGTTTTAACAGGTTTCCGGCCGGGCGGGAGTTCGTCGATTACCGACACTTCGAGGTCGCCGTAGAAAGTCATCGCCAACGTGCGCGGAATGGGCGTCGCCGTCATCACCAGCACGTGTGGCGGGATGCTGTTTTTGTCCCAGAGTTTTGCCCGCTGCGCCACGCCGAAACGGTGCTGCTCGTCGATAACGACTAATCCGAGGCGGGCGAAATTGACGGTATCTTCAATCAGAGCGTGAGTGCCTATAACGATGTGCGTTTCGCCACTTTCGAGGGCGGGCAGGATTTTTTCCCGCTCTTTCTTTTTTGTGGAGCCGGTCAGGAGGCTGATTTTTATTCCAAGGCCTTCGGTCATCCGCGTCAATGTTTCAAAATGCTGATTTGCAAGTATTTCCGTAGGAGCCATCAGTGCGGCCTGAAAACCGTTGTCGAGGGCAATCAACATCGAAAGCAAGGCTGCAAGCGTTTTTCCGCTGCCTACGTCGCCTTGCAGCAGGCGGTTCATTTGCCGGCCGCTGTTCATATCGCGGCGAATCTCGCGCACGACGCGCTTTTGCGCATTGGTCAGTTCAAAAGGCAAATTTCGCCTGTAAAAATTATTGAAAAAATCGCCGACCTGCGTGAAATTAAAGCCGCCAAGCCGTTTTTCGCGAAATTTTGTTACCTGCAAAATATTCAGTTGCAGGAAGAAAAGTTCCTCGAATTTCAGCCTGTACTGCGCATTTTGAAGGGCAACAGGCGAAGAGGGGAAATGAATATTGCGAATCGCGGCGTCGAGCGGGACGAGGTGCGCCTGCTTCAAAATCGGCTCCGGCAGCGTTTCCGGCATTGGTTCTTTCATCCATTCGAGGATGGACGTGATAATTTTCTGGATAGCGCGGGAATGCAGGAAAGCGTTTTTCATCGCTTCGGAAGTGTTGTATTGCCCTTGAACGCCGGGTTCGCCGCCATAGAAGCGGTCTTCCACGTCGAGTTCGGGGTGGGCGAAACTCACTTTTCCGTTGAACAGGTTGGGCTTTCCGAACAGCACGTATTCGACGCCTATTTTATAGGCATTTTGGATAGCGCGGATATTCTGGAACCAGACGAGTTCGATATTCCCCGTCTTATCGGTAAAAACCGCTGTCAGACGACGTTTGCGGCCTTCGCCAATCGCATCGAAGCGGATAATTGCGCCTTTCAGTTGAATCCAGGGCAGGTTGGATTCGTCGTTTCGAGCCTGCGCCGCTATCTCGCGTAATTCTTTGACAGTAAACAGTTTGCTGCGGTCGATATATTTAAACGGGAAATAATACAGCATATCCTCGAAAGATTCCACTTCGATTTCCCGTTTCAAAACCTCGGCTTTGCGAGGCCCGATGCCGGGCAGGTACATTATGTTTTGTGCGGCTAAATCCAGCAAAATTGAAAAACTTTAATTCTTTTGCAAAAATAATACAAATTTTTCAAATTAGAAAAACGGGAAAAGGCTAAAACCTTTCCGCTAAATATTAAAAAAGTCCGTAAATATTTGATTTACAGACTTTCAAGTGAACCATCTGGGGCTCGAACCCAGGACCCCATCCTTAAAAGGGATGTGCTCTACCTGCTGAGCTAATGATTCTACGGTAGGCTTTTTTTCAAAAGCGGGTGCAAAGGTAAGAATTTTTTATTAACTTTGCAAAAAATTTTTAAACTTTATGGCAGACGATAAGAAAATCATTTTTTCAATGGTGGGAGTTAGCAAGACTTTTCCGCCTCATAAACAGGTACTTAAAGATATTTACCTCTCGTTTTACTACGGAGCGAAAATCGGAATCATCGGACTTAACGGCTCCGGAAAATCAACTTTATTGAAAAT
>JAISUN010000069.1 GCA_031272085.1 Dysgonamonadaceae bacterium
CAAAAGAGAAATAATATACAATGTTAGTTAGTTTTATACGATGAGCGCTTATCAACAAGTTTAGCCAAAACCTTTTTTTATTTTCAGCAGATTTCCGGAAAATTTTTTATACCTTTGCGCAATAAAAATCGATGAAAAAGTTGATGAAATATTTGCTAATACTGCTCGGATGCCTGATTTTGAACTCGACGCACCTTGCAGCCGAATATCGGACAACCTGCTCCGGCAGCGGAATTTCGCAACCTGCAACCGAACAGCCCGGCGAAGACAAAACCCTGATAAACGCACAAAAAGATGAACTGCCGATGGTCGGCGAAAACAATCCTTTCGCGCCATTGGTCAGGGTAACGAGCAATCCCCGCTCGCCGGTGCGCATTTCTGCCCGCAACTCGCAGTTCAATTTCTCGTTCGGAAAGAATCTGCTTTTGCAGTCAGAGATAAAAGATTCATTATTAAGAGTTTATATACAAAACTGTTCGTTTAATCTTTTCATTCCCCTTTTTCCTCCTTGCAGATATTATGTGTTTGCATTGAGGAAAATGCTTGATTAGTATTGTATTCCATTTATCTTCAGATGTTTACAAGATAAAAACCGGTAAAGCCGGTTTCATTTTTGTATGCCTTTTTTTAAGGCAAAGCGTAATTATTAAAAAATTTTAAAAACTAAATTTTATGGAATACAATATTTTTGAAAATCCGATTTTTGAAGCAGTTAAAGTCAGCAAAATCAGCCTGTTGCCGTTTATAAAATCGACGCAGTACGTGCTGAAAGCGAGCGGAAAAGCAGTTGAAAAATCAACTTATTATTTCAACAAGAGCGATTTGAACCGCCTGATTTCGCTGCTTTCATCCAAGGAATTTGAGGGCGCAAAGCCGCTCGAAATAGTTGATACTCACGGGAATTGCTTTATAGAGGTAGTTTCGTCGGACGACAGCCGGTTTGCCGCAGTGCAAATATTTGAGTTTGTGCCGTTTAAATATACTCCGCTGAACGATTTGTACCGGTTCGAGGACGAAACGGCCGAGAAATTCCTCGCCTTCCTCGAAAACTCGAAAAAGGCGCGAAAAAATAGCCTTCCTCATTAACTGCTAACTTGCCTGCTCCGGTTCAGCGAGCGCGAAGCGCTCGCTGAACTGACGCGGGCTTTTTAATGTTATTCGCCGTCGTGGTAAGCAATTTCGCCGTGTTGCGAAATGTCGAGGCCGATTGATTCGTCGCTGCTGTTCACGCGAAGTCCGACTGTTTTATCCACAATCATGAACAGGATAAACGTCATCGCAGCCGAAAAAACAACGGTAACAGAGTTCACAAGCGCCTGAACCCAAAGTTGATGCCAATCGCCGTACAATGCTCCCTGCGCTTCGCCTGTAATGAGTTTCGATGCGAAAACTCCGGTCAGGATTGCGCCTACAAATCCGCCTACTCCGTGAACTCCGAATGCGTCGAGCGAATCGTCGTATTTCAGTTTTGGCTTAACGTATGCCACTGAAATAAAACAAATTACGGCTGCAATAAGACCTATAAACAAGGCTCCTACTGCGTCCGACGAACCGGCCGCCGGCGTGATGGCCACCAATCCGGCCACGGCTCCGGTGCAGATGCCGATTATGGTAGGTTTTTTGTTTATAATCCATTCGAGAGCCATCCAGGTCGTGGCGGCAACCGAAGTGGCTAAATGCGTTACTAAAAAGGCGTTAGCCGCAAGTCCGTCGGCTCCGAGGCCGCTGCCGGCGTTGAATCCGAACCATCCAAGCCACAAAAGAGCGGTTCCGAGAACGACAAAAGGCACGTTGTGAGGCAAAATCATGCTCGTTCCGTACCCCTTGCGCCGGCCGAGCATAAGCGCCATAACGAGAGCCGAAACTCCGGCGTTGATATGGACAACCGTTCCGCCCGCAAAGTCGAGAGCGCCCATCCGCTGCATCCAGCCTCCGCCCCAAACCCAGTGTGCAAGCGGGTTATAGACTAAAACAGCCCAAATCAGCGAAAACAGCAAAAATCCGGAAAATTTGATTCTTTCGGCAAACGCGCCGACTATCAGGGCGGGAGTTATGACGGCAAATTTGCACTGAAAAAGCGCAAACAGCACTTCGGGAATATTTCCGCTCGTAAGAGCGTCTTTATCAACGCCGTGGAGGAATATCTTGTCGAATCCGCCTATGATTTCGCCGAGCCAGCCGCCGCTGAAACCCGTTCCAAAAACGGCTGTGTATCCGTAAACTATCCATTCTATGGTAATTACGGCTGTCAGCACGACGCACTGCATCATCACGCTCAACACGTTTTTGCGGCGTACCATACCGCCGTAGAAAAATGCCAGACCGGGAATGGTCATAAGCATTACAAGCATCGTTGCGGCCAAAATCCATGCGGTGTTTCCGCTGTCCAATTTTGGAGCCGCCTCCGCCGCTTCCTGTGCGAATCCAATCGCGGGAAGCGCTAACAAAATTGCTGAAAATATTATTTTTTTCATCATTGACTTTCAATTTTCAATTTTCAATTCTCAATTCACTTGTTGTACAGCGATTCGTCGCCGTAGTCGCCCGTCCTGATTCGTATCGACTGCTGGATGTCGGACACAAAAATACGGCCATCTCCGCTTTCGCCCGTATAGGCTGATTTCAAGATGGCGTCGATAGATTTTTGCACGTTCACGTCGCGGACGACAAAGGAAATGAAAATGCGGTCGATGGCGTTGATATCGTAGGCTATCCCGCGAAATATCAAGCCTTGTGTGGCATTGCCCTGCCCCTTAACATCCCACCACGATAAAAACTCGATTTCAGCCTCGTGCAAGGCGTTCCGTACTTCCATAAACTTGGATTTACGGATAATTGCTTCAATTTTTTTCATAAAATAAATTTAAATATTTGTTAGTAAATGTGTTATAAGTTCGTTTTTCATGTGTTTTTACAAAAAAAGGAGACGCGGCTGCCCAAATGAAAATTGTCAACCGCACCCCCTACGGAAAAGTTACATTACTCTTTTATTAATTATACGCTGTTTCACCGTGTTCGTAAATATCAAGGCCTTCTTCTTCGATACGGCGCGAAACGCGCAATCCGAAGATAAGGTCAATTCCCTTGAACAGGACAAATCCGGCAGCCAAAGCCCAAACGCCGACTATCAGCGCTCCGATGAGTTGCGCCAGAAAATAGGATATTCCTCCGCCGTAGAACAGGCCGCCTTCGATGGCGAACAGTCCGGTAAGCAGGGTTCCGACAAATCCGCAAACTCCGTGAACAGAGGATGCGCCGACAGGGTCGTCGATTTTCAGAACGCGGTCGATAAATTCAACCGAGAAAATCATCACTGCGCCTGCAATAAGGCCGATAATAATTGCTCCGACCGGCGAAACGGCGTCGCAACCGGCGGTAATTGCCACCAAACCGGCCAAAATACCGTTCAGGGTAAGCGAAAGCAACGGCTTTTTATATCTTGCCCAAGCCGTCAGCAGAGCGGCCAATCCGCCTCCGCAGGCTGCCAAATTGGTAGTCAGGAAAACGTGCGAAATAGCGACGCGGTCGCCTTCGCCGGCTGCTGCAAGTTGCGAACCCGGATTGAATCCGAACCAGCCGAACCAAAGGATGAACACGCCGAGAGCGGCTATCGTCAAGTTGTGGCCGGGAATGGCTTTCGACTTGCCCTCTTTGGAATATTTGTTGATTCTCGGCCCGAGGATTGCCGCGCCTACAAGCGCAATCCAGCCGCCGACAGAGTGTACGACAGTAGAACCTGCAAAGTCGTGGAAAGTAGAGCCGGTCAGGTTTTCGAGCCAACCGCCGCTTGCCATAAGGAAGCCGCCGCCCCAGGTCCAGTGGCCTGAAATCGGATAAATTATGCCGCTGATGAAAATTGTATAAACTAAATACATGCTGAATTTGGTGCGCTCTGCCATCGCTCCCGAAACTATGGTTGCGGCTGTGGCGGCAAATACAGTCTGGAAAACCAGAAAGCCTTCGGTCGGCAGGCCGTTGTCGAAGAACGAGAGGTCGAAGAAATTAGGCGCCCCCGCAAATCCCGCTCCATCGCAAGCAAACATAATCCCGAAACCGGTAAAGAAAAACAGCAGCGAACCGGTAATGAAGTCTATAAAGTTCTTCATCAGAATGTTAGCCGTATTTTTCGTGCGCGTAAAACCGGCTTCCACAAGGGCAAAACCGGGCTGCATAAAGAACACGAGCATAGCCGCAAGCAGCATCCACACTGTGTTCAACGAAACGCCCAAGTCATCCACGGCGGATGTTACCGCCTCTGCGCCTTCGCCTCCGCAACAAGCGGCGGGTTCTTCAATGACTGCAACGGCTTCTTCGGTAATTACCGCCGTGCTGTCCTGCGCATAAATCATTGAACCAAAATTAATTACCAATACAGCAATCAGTAAAAACAGGACTGAACGTCCGCGTAAAGTATTAAAATACGTTTTCATAATCATTGTGTGTTAAAAAGTTAATTTTTCTTGTCGTCCGATATAAAAAGGGTAGCGTCGCCCCGCTTGCCGGTTCTGATGCTGATAGCGTCTTCCGCCGGATAGATAAAAATGCGCCCGTCGCCGATTTCGCCCGTATAGGCGGCCTTGGCGATGGCGTCGATAGCCCTTTCTACATTCAGGTCGCGCACAATGATGCTTAACTGAATGCGCTCAATAGAACTCGTGTCGTAAATTACGCCGCGATAAATCCGTTCTTCTCTGTCCTTGCCGACTCCGCGAACCTCCTGATAAGAAAACCACTCGATGTCGGCGGCTATCAGAGCCTCTTTTACTTCGTCGAACTTCGTCTTCCGAATAATTGCTTCAATCTTTTTCATACCTAATTAAATTAAAAATGAATAACCTTAAAAAAAGCCTAAAATAATCGACTGTAAATGCGGTTCCGGTAAAAATGATGTTACAAATTAGCAGTGAAAAGCAAAAATCTTTTAATTACTCATTATTAATAATAAAATGAAATTAAAAACGAACAATAAATATCATTAAAACTTTTCACGCTGCAAAAGTATGTCATTTTTTTTACATAAAAAAATTTTTTGTGATAAAAATGAAAATATTTTTCAACAATTTTCATAAAATGCTATTAATCAATGAAATAAAATTTTGTTATTTTTTATGATAATTTAATAAAAAGAAATCATAATCAATAAAAACATTATAAAATGCTCTTTTTAGAAAAAAAATGCAATATTTTATCAAAAATATTTGGTTATTAAAAATAAAGTGCTTATCTTTGCCGCGTCTAATTGAATAATCGAATGTTAAAAATACGGGTGAGAAGGTAAAAAGATTGTTACAGGTTATTGGTTTACAAGGTATTAGGTTTATTAATTAAAAAGTTTTACAAAATGAAAAAGATTATCTTATCAGTAGTAGCATTCGCGATGGCGCTCAACATCAGCGCACAGGTTGAATTTTCGGCAGGAGCCGATTTGGTCAGTTCCTACGTTTGGCGCGGGGGTTACGGCTCAGGCGCATCGTTTCAGCCTTCGCTCGGCTTCTCGGCAGGCGCATTTTCGCTCGGAGCATGGGGCAGCACCGATATTTACGGAGGAGGCTACAAAGAAGTGGACTTCACGGCAGGACTGAATTTCGGAGGCTTCGTAGTAGCAGTTACCGATTACTGGTGGTCGGGCGAAGGGGCTTTCAAGTATCTCGATTACGGCAAAACGACCGAACACCTGTTCGAGGCGACCGTAGGCTACACTTTCTCGGAAAAGTTTCCGCTCACGCTGAAAGCCAACACGATGTTCGCCGGAGCCGACAAGAAGTCGGACGATGCTGACAAGCAGAACTTTTCCACCTATCTCGAAGCCTCTTACGGCTTCAATGTCAAGGACATTGCTTTGGAAGCAGGCCTTGGCTTCACGCCCGCCGAGGGTCTTTACGCCTCGGAAGCGGCCGTTACCAGCATCAGCCTGAAAGCGACGAAAGAAATCAAAATTTCGGATTCGTTTTCGTTGCCGGTATTCAGCCAGTTGATTCTCAACCCGCACACGGAAGGGATTTTCCTTGTTTTTGGTTTGAGTTTGTAGGGGGTGGCTAAAAATTTATTGAAAAAGGGGAGGCTTGACTCCCTTTTTTTGTGTTATATAAAATATGTCAAAAATAAAAGTGAAAATTTAACCAAAGCCCTTTTATTTGAATAATTTTCTTTTCAGCGTTTCAAACGCCCTTCGCGCCACCAGCATTGCAGCACCGGCACCACAAACATCGTCATCGACTGAATCAGCATCCCGCCGAAAGTGGGGATTGCCATCGGAACCATTATGTCGGCGCCTTTGCCTGTTGATGTCAGCACCGGAAGCAGGGCAATAAGCGTGGTTGCTGTTGTCATCGCTGCCGGACGGATACGCTTCAAGCCCGCATATACAACGGCTTCGCGGATTTCGTCGCGCGTCTG
>JAISUN010000037.1 GCA_031272085.1 Dysgonamonadaceae bacterium
TACGGCATCACGTTCGACGTCGGCAAATCGACGATTAAGCCCGAATCAATGGGCGAAATCAACCGCATCGCCAAGTTGATGACCGACAATCCCGACCTGAAATTCTCGGTCGAAGGTCATACCGACAATACCGGCTCGGCAGCCACCAACCAGACTTTGAGCGACGCCCGCTCGAAAGCCGTCGTTGATAAATTGGTTGAGTTGGGAATTGACAAAAGCCGTCTGCAAAGCGCAGGCAAAGGCCAGACAAAGCCCATTGCCGACAACAGCACCGACGAAGGCCGGGCTAAAAACCGGCGGGTGGAGTTTGTGAAAATTTAGTCTGTCTGAACTTTGATTTTAATTTGATTTACAGGATTACCATGATTTTGATTGCAATGTAATCCTGTAAATCATATTAATCTTGTGGAAAATCCCGGTTCGGACAAAAAATCTATTAATCCTAAAAAACACAATTATTATGAACTGTAAAGAATGTGGCGCAAGCCTCCCGGACAACACAAAATTCTGCACTAACTGCGGCAAACCGGCCGACGGCGTTCCGCAAGCACAGCCGACGGCTCCGCAAGCGCGTCCGGCGGCAAATCCGGCTCCGCAAGCGGCCTCCGACCGCAGCAGCCGCCCGATAAGCACGCTGGGCTATATCGGAATTTTCATCCTGTTCGCCATCCCCGTCATCGGGATTATAACCTGCATCGTGTGGGCTTTCTCGTCCTCGGTCAATGCCAACCGGCGCAACCTGTCGCGGGCAGTGCTGTTCTTCACCGTCCTCGGCATAATTTTAGCGATAGTTTTTACTGCTTTTGCGGCCACGCTGACTAAACAATTCAGCCCCTACATCGAAAAATATGCCCCATGGATAAAAACCGACCGTGGCGAAGCGGCTGAGAATGAAAGTTCCGACGGCATATTCGGCTCATTTTCCGATATTTTGAATGGACTTGCAGGCACGGCAGCCTCCGAAAACGAATCGTCCGAAGATTTATTGGCCGACGAAAACCGGTCCGGCCAGACGGCAACAGATGCAAAAACATCCGAGGCCGAAGGTTTAGCCTGGATTGACGGCAATTTCAAGATTGAATACGAAACGGACGCAGCAGGAGGCGTATCGGCGATGATGAACAGCAACAGCACCGATACGCGCCTGAATATCACGCTGATAAAAGCAGGCGACGTGCTTCTCGAAGACCGTAAAAACTCGGCAGGACAGGCTCTGTATCTGCGCCGCGTGGAAGACGGAAAAGTGGTAAGTTATATTTTCAACACCGAAAAGAAAATCGCCAAGCGCGAAACGACCTCCCATACAACGCTCGCCGAAAGCGCCAAAGCGCACCTTGCCGGTATCTGCAAAACCGTTCAGAAGAAAAATAAATTCGAGAAAATCGGCGAGGAAGATGTTGCCGGTTTGCGCTGCAACGTGCTTCAATACGTGCAAAAAGCCGAAGACAACGAATATGCGAAACTCGCAAAAGCGCTGGGCGGCGACAAGGGCAAGGAATTGGCCAAGCAGTTGGACAACTTTTCCGGAACCTCGACCGTTTACGAATCGCAGGCCTATCCCGGAACCATCCTCCGTTCGACAGTCAAAATCGGCTCCAAACCGGAAGTGGAAGTCCTGAAAGTGTCGTATTTCCGGCCGTCCGCTTCCATGTCCGATATTCCTTACGATATTGACATGAGCCATTACAAGGTGCAATAAAAATATAAAAAAGCATAAAAATCATTGTCAGAATGAATAATTGGAAAATATTTGCTAAATTTGCAGGCTTAATGTATTGAAGCAAAAATTTAAATTCAAAAAAATATGCAAAGTTTAGCAGCAATTATGCTTTTCGGCCTTCCTTCCGGTTCGGAATGGATTATAATCCTCGTCGTCGTTCTCTTGCTCTTCGGAGGAAAGAAAATTCCTGAACTGATGAAGGGCATCGGCAAAGGCGTCCGCGGATTCAAGGACGGATTGAAAGAAATCGAAGACGACATCAAAACGGAAGAACCCGGAACAAAGTAGAATATTTACCGGCAAAAACTGATGAGCGCCAATGAAATGTCGTTCTGGGACCATCTGGAAGAACTGCGCTGGGTGCTGTTTCGGATTTTGATTGCATTAGTGATTTTCACTGTTGCAGGTTTTATTTTTATGCCGTGGATTTTCGACAACGTAATAATGGCTCCCTCGAAACCCGACTTTGCGCTATACCGCTGGCTGTGCCGATTGAGCAAGACTTTCTCGTTCATTCCCGACTTCTGCAACGACGATTTTTCGATAAAAATGATAAATATCGACCTGACGGCGCAGTTTTTCCGCTACATCAGCACCTCGTTTTATCTTGCCGTCGTACTCGGATGCCCGTATATCCTGTTTGAAGTCTGGCGGTTCGTAAGTCCCGCCCTTTACGAACACGAAAAGCAGAAAGCCCGGTGGGTGTTTTCCTTCGGCTCAATAATGTTTTTTATCGGCTGTCTTGCAGGATATTACCTGATTTTTCCCATTACGCTGCGTTTTCTTTACACTTTCACGTTGAGCGACGTGATTGAGAATCAGGTCTCGTTAAGTTCCTACATGGAAAATTTCATTGTCCTGATAATGGTTATGGGCTTGGTTTTCGAGATGCCGCTCATCTCGTGGCTGCTGTCGCAAATCGGGCTGCTGAAAAAGTCGTTTTTCCGCAATTACCGCCGGCACGCCATTGTAGCCCTTGTCATAATAGCGGCAATTATTACCCCGACAGGCGACCCGTTCACGCTTTCGCTCGTTTTTGTCCCGCTATATGCGCTTTACGAAATGAGTATTTTCTTCGTAAAAGACGACCCGAAAGAAGAAATTGAGGAATAAAATATATCAGACTGGTTTATTTAAACTTTTAACAAAAAAATTTGTCATATTAACAAAAGAGAACATTGTTTAACTTCAAAAAAATTAAGCATTATGAAAACAAGAATGAAATTTACAGTCATTGCCGCTCTCTTTTTGATGAGCGCGTGTGCAACCGGAGGTCTGGTCAGCGCCGGAGTATCGGTTTACACCGAAATACCTCTTGCCCCGAATGTTGTGCTGACAGTGGAAGCGCCTATTATTGCGGCTCCCGGCCCCAACTATATATGGATTGACGGTTATTGGACTTGGGATTATAATTACCGGCAATACGTCTGGGTACAGGGTTACTGGGCGGCGGCGCCTTATATTGGGGCTATCTGGATTCCCGGCTACTGGGAATATTACCGCAGCGGATACCGCTGGATTGACGCTTGCTGGCTGCCCCGCAACTATCAACTCAACTACGGCTATTACCGCAACAGATACGACTATTACGGCCGTCCGGTTTACTATCCGACTCCCCGCGTCAACAACAACGGATATGCTTTCGCATACGACCACCGTGCCGAAACGCGCGGAAAGGGATACAGCAGCGCAGCCTCGTTCAACGACGCTCCAAGAAGCGAACGCGCCCGCATAAACAAGGAATATCAACGCGAAACGTATTCTACCGCCCCACGTCAGGCTTCGACAACGAGCCGCAACCAGCAGTCGGAAATCAGAATCCGCGAGAACGAATCTACCACGTCGTCGCGCACTTCGACCTCGACTTCAACAACCGGCTCGCGCACCTCGACCTCGACAAGCGTTGACAACAACAGTTCGCGCAGCAACTACAACACCTCGACAGGCGTCGCTACCGAATCGACAAGGAGCAGCAGTTCGCGCACAAGCGAGAGCGTTACCACAACGCCAAGCCGCAGCAGTAGCAGCAGTTCGTCTTCGTCGGTCGGAACTTCTTCGAGAAGCAGCAGTACTACAACTACGCCGTCTTCATCGGTCAGCAGTTCTTCGAGCCGCAGCAGCAGTACGCCGTCCTCGTCGGTCAGTACGCCCAGCCGCAGCAGTTCGTCCTCGTCTTCGTCTTCGTCATCCTCGTCTTCGTCGAGGAGCAGCAGCAGTTCCGGTTCATCCTCGTCGAGCCGCAGCAGTAGCAGCAGACGCTGAAAATCCAAGCATTTTTTGTTAATAACTATACATTCGCTGGGGTTCTGCAATGCAGAACCCCTTTTTTCGTGCGATTTTTTTTATTTACGAAAAATTAGCCTAAAAAATCCGCCAAAATTTTGCCGTTTCCAAATAAATGCTTACCTTTGCAGCCGTCAAATTGATGAAATGCCCAGATGGCGGAATCGGTAGACGCGCTGGTCTCAAACACCAGTGGATTCACTTCCATCCCGGTTCGACCCCGGGTCTGGGTACGCATCAAAAAATGGGGCTGTTCTTAACAGCCCCATTTTTTTTCGCCATTTTCATAATAAAGGGGCTGCACCGAGATTCGATGCAGCCCCTCTGTGAATATATATAACAAAAAAATTTATTCGTCTTCTTCCTCAATCAGAGTTGCAAACGGGCGTCCGCCACGGCCGGGGATATGAGGGATTGCGTCCATTTCGGCTTTGGCTCCGACTACGATTTTTTCGTATTCTTTCAGGCCGGTGCCTGCCGGAATCAGGTGTCCGCAAATCACGTTTTCTTTCATACCTTCCAGACGGTCAACTTTGGCGTTGATAGCGGCTTCGTTCAGCACTTTGGTTGTTTCCTGGAACGAGGCGGCCGACATAAAACTCGTGGTTTGAAGGGCGGCGCGGGTGATTCCTTGCAGCACCTGGTTGGCGGTTGCGGGAACTGCGTCGCGGGTTTCGACAAGTTTCAAGTCGCGGCGTTTCAGAGCCGAATTTTCGTCGCGGAGTTTGCGAGCCGTAACTATCTGGCCGGGTTTCAGGTTGGGCGAATCGCCTGATTCTACCACGACTTTTTTGCCCCAGATACGGTCGTTTTCTTCCATAACATCCTGTTTATCAACTAATTGCTGTTCAAGGAAGCGGGTATCGCCCGGCTCTACGATTTCTACCTTGCGCATCATCTGGCGGACGATTACTTCAAAGTGTTTGTCGTTGATTTTCACGCCTTGCAGACGATAAACGTCCTGAACTTCGTTCACGATATATTCCTGAACGGCGGTAGGCCCGTTGATAGCCAGAATGTCGGCCGGGGTAATGGCTCCGTCGGAAAGCGGCATTCCTGCGCGGACGTAGTCGTTTTCCTGAACCAAAATCTGCTTCGAGAGCGGAACGAGGTAAGTTTTGTACTCGCCTGTTTTGGAGGTAACGATAACTTCGCGGTTACCGCGTTTGATTTTTCCGAACGAGATTTCGCCGTCAATTTCCGAAACCACAGCGGGATTCGATGGATTGCGGGCTTCAAAAAGTTCGGTTACGCGGGGAAGACCGCCGGTAATATCGCCGGTTTTGCCGACTGCGCGGGGGATTTTTACCAAAACTTCGCCGAGTTTTACTTCGTCGCCTTCTTCCTTCACAACGTGCGCTCCGAGAGGCAAGTTGTAGGTTTTCAGCACTTCGCCCGCTTTGTCGAGAATTTGGGCGGAAGGTATCTTGGTGCGGTCGCGCGATTCGACTATAATCTTCTCTTTCAGGCCGGTAGCATCGTCGTATTCTACTTTGAAAGTGCTGTTTTCAATCAGGTTTTCAAAACTGATTTTTCCCGGAACTTCCGATACGATAACGGCGTTGAAGGGGTCCCATTCGATTATCCGGTCGCCTTTTTTGATTAAATCGCCAGATTTGAAGTACAGTTTGGCTGCATAAGGAATATTGTGCGAAGCCAGAACGATTTTCGTGTTCGGGTCAACGATTCGGAGTTCGGCCAAACGGCTGATGACGATTTGTATGGGTTTGCCCGTCTCGTCGGTTACGTCAACGGTGCGGAGTTCGTCTATTTCGAGGATTCCGTCGTATTTCGAGACAACGCTGTTTTCGGTTGCGATGTTTCCGGCAATACCGCCCACGTGGAATGTACGCAGGGTCAACTGCGTACCGGGTTCGCCGATGGACTGGGCGGCGATAACTCCCACTGCTTCGCCTTTTTGAACCATTCGACCGGTAGCCAGATTTCGTCCGTAACATT
Organism: Dysgonamonadaceae bacterium; assembly: GCA_031272085.1. Lineage (GTDB taxonomy): Bacteria > Bacteroidota > Bacteroidia > Bacteroidales > Azobacteroidaceae > Azobacteroides. The sequence continues at coordinate 5,963 of JAISUN010000037.1, forward strand.
TTGCGCAAACGCCTTTTTTCGATTCGCAAGTCAGCACCGAGCGGATTTCAACGCGCTCAATGGGCGAGTTTTCGATTGCTTCGGCTTTGTCTTCGGTAATTTCTTCGCCTGCGCGGACAATGATTTTTCCGGTTGTCGGATGTTGAATATCGTGAACCGAAACGCGCCCGAGGATGCGCTCGTAGAGCGTTGCAACGGTTTCTTCGTTGTTTTTCAGTTCGGTAGCGACCAATCCGCGGAGCGTTCCGCAGTCTTCTTCGTTGATAATCACGTCGTGCGAAACATCGACCAAACGGCGGGTAAGATAACCTGCGTCGGCCGTTTTCAGAGCGGTATCGGCAAGACCTTTGCGGGCGCCGTGGGTAGAAATAAAGTATTCCAACACCGAAAGGCCTTCCTTAAAGTTCGCCAAAATCGGGTTTTCGATGATTTGACCGCCTTCCGCGCCGCTCTTCTGGGGTTTAGCCATAAGGCCGCGCATACCGGACAACTGCCGGATTTGCTCTTTTGAACCGCGGGCGCCGGAATCCAGCATCATATATACCGAGTTGAATCCCTGATTGTCTTCGCGCAACTGCTTCATCAGAATATCCGAAAGGTGCGAATTGACGTGCGTCCAAATGTCGATAATCTGGTTGTAACGCTCGTTGTAGGTAATAAAACCCATATTGTAGTCGTTCAATACCTGCTCTACGTCGTCGTAACCTTTCTTTACAAGGTCTTCTTTTTCTTTCGGGATAATGATGTCTTCGAGGTTGAACGAAAGGCCTCCCTTGAAAGCCATCGTGTAGCCAAGATTTTTTATGTCGTCGAGGAATTGCGCTGTACGAGCCACTCCGCAGACTTTTATTATTTTTCCGATAATGTCGCGCAAGGACTTTTTCGACAGGATTTCGTTGATAAATCCAACTTCTTTCGGAACAAATTCGTTCACAATAACGCGGCCTACCGAAGTTTCTACCATTCTATTTACCGGTTTTTCATCTACAACGTCGTCCACGTAAACCTGAACAGGAGCGTGAATGTCGCATTTGCCTTCGTTGTAGGCGATAATCGCTTCTTCCGGGCCGTAGAATTTCAGACCCGAACCTTGCGCTCCCGGACGGAGGCGGGTAATATAGTAAAGTCCCAAAACCATATCCTGCGAAGGCACCGTGATAGGCGCTCCGTTAGCGGGATTCAGGATGTTGTGGGAAGCCAGCATCAGCATTTGCGCTTCGAGAATCGCCTCGTTGCTCAACGGAAGGTGGACAGCCATCTGGTCGCCGTCAAAGTCGGCATTGAAAGCCGTACAGGCGAGCGGGTGCAACTGGATAGCCTTTCCTTCAATCATTTTCGGCTGAAATGCCTGAATACCAAGGCGGTGCAGCGTCGGGGCGCGGTTCAGAAGAACGGGATGGCCTTTCATCACGTATTCCAGAATGTCCCAGACAATCGGTTCCTTGCGGTCAACGATTTTCTTTGCCGATTTTACGGTTTTTACTATTCCGCGGTCGATTAACTTGCGGATAATAAATGGTTTATAAAGCTCGGCAGCCATATTTTTCGGGATACCGCACTCGTGCATTTTCAATTCGGGGCCTACGACGATAACCGAGCGGGCTGAATAGTCCACGCGTTTACCGAGCAAGTTCTGGCGGAAACGTCCTTGCTTGCCTTTCAAACTGTCGGACAATGATTTAAGCGGACGGTTTGAATCGGTTTTTACGGCGCTTGACTTGCGCGAGTTGTCGAACAGCGAATCGACCGCTTCTTGAAGCATGCGCTTTTCGTTGCGCAGGATGACTTCGGGAGCCTTGATGTCGATAAGCCGTTTCAGGCGGTTGTTGCGGATAATCACGCGGCGGTAAAGGTCGTTCAAGTCGGAAGTAGCGAAGCGGCCTCCATCGAGCGGCACTAACGGGCGCAGTTCGGGCGGAATTACCGGCACCACTTTCACAATCATCCATTCGGGGCGGTTTTTGCTCCGCGACTGGCGGAACGATTCCACAACTTGGAGGCGTTTCAGAGCCTCGTTTTTGCGTTGCTGCGAAGCGTCGTTGCTGGCCTTGTGGCGCAGTTCGTAAGAGAGCGCGTCAAGGTCGAGTTGTTCCAACAGTTCGTAAATTGCTTCGGCGCCCATTTTGGCGATGAACTTATTAGGGTCGGCGTCATCGAGTAACTGATTGTCTTTCGGCAAGTTATCGAGGATTTCGGTATATTCTTCTTCTGTCAGGAGGTCTAATTTTTCCCTGTCGGGAACGATTCCTGTTTGAAGAATGACGTATCTTTCGTAATAAATTATTGAATCAAGTTTTTTGGTAGGCAAGCCGAGCAGGTATCCTATTTTGTTCGGGAGCGAGCGGAAATACCAGATATGAGCCACAGGCACAACGAGATGGATATGTCCCATCCGTTCGCGCCGCACTTTCTTTTCGGTAACTTCCACGCCGCAACGGTCGCAAACGATGCCCTTGTAACGGATTCGTTTGTATTTTCCGCAATGGCACTCATAATCGCGTACCGGGCCGAAAATCCGTTCGCAAAACAATCCGTCGCGTTCGGGTTTATAGGTGCGGTAGTTGATGGTTTCGGGCTTCAACACTTCGCCGCTCGACTGTCCGAGTATTTCGTCGGGCGAGGCCAGCCCTATTGATATTTTTGAAAAACCGCTTTTTGCCTTGATTTCTTTTCTAAAAGCCATAACTATAATTTACAATTTTATTTACAATTTATAAATTGAAATAATCAATCTAATGTAATGCTTAATCCCAATCCGCGCATTTCGTGCAGAAGTACGTTGAGAGATTCGGGAATTCCGGCGGGCGGCATCGGGTCGCCTTTCACGATTGCTTCGTAAGCACGCGAGCGGCCGGTTACGTCGTCCGATTTGATTGTCAGAATTTCTTGAAGGATGAACGATGCGCCGAATGCTTCGAGCGCCCAAACTTCCATTTCCCCGAAACGCTGGCCTCCGAATTGAGCCTTACCGCCCAGAGGTTGCTGGGTAATAAGCGAATACGGGCCGATTGAGCGGGCGTGCATCTTGTCGTCAACCATGTGGCCGAGTTTCAGCATATAAATTACGCCTACCGTAGCCGGCTGGTCGAAGCGTTCGCCTGTGCCTCCGTCGTAGAGGTAAGATTTTCCGTAACGCGGAACTCCGGCTTTGTCCGTCCATTCGTTCAGGTCGTCAAGCGAGGCGCCGTCAAAAATGGGCGTTGCAAATTTCAGGCCGAGGTTGCGTCCCGACCATCCGAGAACGGTCTCGAAAATCTGTCCGAGGTTCATACGCGACGGCACGCCAAGCGGGTTAAGCACAATATCGACAATAGTTCCGTCGGCGAGGAAAGGCATATCTTCGTCGCGCACAATGCGGCTGACGATACCCTTGTTTCCGTGACGGCCTGCCATTTTGTCGCCCACTTGCAGTTTGCGTTTCTTGGCAATATAGACTTTCGCCATCTGAACGATGCCCGAAGGCAGTTCGTCGCCAATGGTGTAGTCGAGTTTCTTGCGGCGCAGTTCTGCGTCGTATTCTTTGTATTTTTTCAGATAATTGACGATGAGGTCGCGGATAAGTTCGTTTTTGTGAGTATCCGAAGTCCATTTCGACACCTGAACGGAAGCAAAATCGACTTTGCGGAGTTCGTCTGCCGAAAATTTGACGCCTTTCGGAATGACCTCTATGTTCATATAATCTTTCACGCCCTGCGAAACGCGGCCTTCGGTCAGCGTGAGGAGTTTCTCAATCAGAGTCTCTTTCAGGGCGTTTACTTTTTCGTCGAAAGCGTCGTCCAACTGCGGGAGGCGGGCTTTTTCGCTCAAACGCGGTTTTTTCTGCTTTACGCCTGCTTTCGAGAACAGGTTTTTGCCGATGACAACGCCGTTAAGCGATGGGGAAGCCTTTAATGAAGCGTCTTTCACGTCGCCTGCTTTTTCGCCGAAAATTGCACGAAGCAGTTTTTCTTCGGGCGAGGGGTCGGATTCGCCTTTCGGGGTAATCTTTCCAATCAGGATGTCGCCCGGAACGACGCGGGCGCCGAGGCGGATGATTCCGTTTTCGTCCAAATCCTTGGTTGCATCTTCGCTGACGTTAGGTATATCGGAAGTCAGTTCTTCCATACCGCGCTTGGTTTCGCGCACTTCGAGGATGTACTCGTCCACGTGAACCGAAGTAAAGATGTCCTCGCGGACAACGCGCTCGCTAATCACGATTGCGTCTTCAAAGTTGTAGCCTTTCCACGGCATAAATGCCACTTTCAGGTTGCGGCCGAGGGCAAGTTCGCCGTTTTGAGTGGCGTAGCCTTCGGTAAGTATCTGGCCTTTTGTAACTTTATCGCCTTTTTTGATAATCGGGCGAAGGTCGATTGTTGTATTCTGGTTTGTTTTCCTGAATTTGGGGAGCAGGTAAGTTTTAACTGCCGTGTCGAAACTTACAAATTCCTCTTCTTCGCTGCGTTCGTATTCTATTTCTATCCTTGTTGCATCAACGAAGGTAACAACTCCGTCGTTTTCGGCTGCAACCTGCGTGCGCGAATCCTGAATTAATTTTCCTTCAATTCCGGTTCCAACGATAGGCGATTCGGGATTGAGCAAAGGCACGGCCTGACGCATCATGTTCGAACCCATAAGGGCGCGGTTTGCGTCGTCGTGTTCGAGGAACGGAATCAGCGAAGCCGCTATCGAAGCGATTTGCGTAGGCGAAACGTCCATCAGTTCCACTTCGTCGGGGCCGACGATAGGATAATCGGCGTCGCGGCGCGATTTCACGCGGTTGCGTACGAAAGAGCCGTCGTCGTTCAGCGGGGCGTTGCCCTGCGCGATGATTTTTCCTTCTTCTTCTTCGGCCGTCAGATAAACAACTTCGTCGGAATTGAGGTTTACTTTCTTGTTATCTACCTTGCGGTACGGCGTTTCGATAAATCCGAGTTTGTTGATTTTCGCATAGACGCAAAGCGAGGAAATAAGGCCGATATTCGGGCCTTCCGGAGTTTCAATCGGGCAAAGGCGTCCGTAGTGCGTGTAGTGAACGTCGCGGACTTCAAATCCTGCTCTTTCGCGCGAAAGACCGCCGGGGCCGAGCGCCGACATACGGCGTTTGTTCGTGATTTCGGCCAGGGGATTGGTCTGGTCCATAAACTGCGAAAGCGGGTTGGTGCCGAAAAACGAATTAACGACCGACGAAATCGTCTTGGCGTTAATCAGGTCGATAGGCGTGAATACCTCGTTGTCGCGGACGTTCATTCTTTCGCGGATGGTTCTGGCCATACGCGCAAGTCCTATCCCGAACTGATTGTAAAGTTGCTCGCCCACGGTGCGGACGCGGCGGTTCGAGAGGTGGTCGATGTCATCGACGTTGGCCTTCGAGTTAATCAGTTCTATCAGGTATTTTATGATTTCTATGATGTCTTCCTTGGTCAGAACCTTAACGTCTATCGAGGTCGTAAGGTTCAGTTTTTTGTTGATGCGGTAACGGCCTACTTCGCCGAGGTCGTACCGTTTTTCCGAGAAAAACAGGTTCTGAATTACTTCCCTTGCGCTGGCGTCGTCGGCCGGGTCGGCATTCCGGAGTTGGCGGTAGATATAAACTACTGCGTCGCGTTCCGAGTTCGACGGGTCTTTTTGCAGGGTGTTGTAAATTATGGCGTAGTCCGACATATTCTGGTCTTCCTTGTGCAGGAGGATTGTCTGGACGCCGGATTCCATTATCTCGTCGATATGTTTCTGTTCGATAACGGTTTCGCGGTCAATCAGGACTTCGTTTCGTTCTATCGACACTACTTCGCCGGTATCTTCATCTACAAAATCTTCAACCCAGGTTTTCAGTACGCGGGCGGCTAATTTCCGTCCGAGCGACTTGGTGAGATTTGTTTTATTGACCTTAATTTCTTCTGCGAGATTGAAAATTTCAAGAATATCCTTGTCGCTCTCGAAGCCGATAGCGCGGAGGAGGGTTGTTACCGGCAGTTTCTTTTTGCGGTCGATATAAGCGTACATCACGTTGTTGATGTCGGTAGCAAATTCTATCCACGAGCCTTTGAAGGGGATGATTCTGGCGGAATAGAGTTTTGTGCCGTTGGAATGTAAACTTTGGCCGAAAAATACGCCCGGCGAACGGTGGAGTTGCGATACTACAACCCGTTCGGCTCCGTTGATGACGAAAGAACCGCTTTCGGTCATATAAGGAATGGGGCCGAGATAAACGTCCTGTATCACGGTATCGAAGTCTTCGTGGTCGATATCGGTGCAGTAAAGTTTCAGTTTTGCTTTCAGCGGAACGCTGTAAGTAAGTCCGCGCTCGATACACTCCTCTATTGTGTAGCGGGGCGGGTCGATATAATAATCCAAAAATTCGAGTACGAAGTTGTTTCTCGTGTCTGCGATGGGAAAATTTTCGGAAAACACTTTATAGAGTCCCTCATTTTTCCTCTTTTCGGGAGGAGTATCTAACTGGAGGAAGTCTTGAAACGACTTCAGTTGAACTTCGAGAAAGTCCGGATATTCAAACGGCTTCTTTATCGAAGCGAAATTAATTCGTTTATTATCAATAGTTTCTTGTGACATTTATCGCTTGAATTTAGGTCGATTATGATAATGAGTAAAAAAATACGCAAATGGTTAAGGGCCTAATTAAGGCTCTTAACCATAATGCAGAGATGCGGGAGCGTTTATTTGAGTTCTACTTCTGCTCCGGCTTCTTCCAGTGATTTCTTAAGAGCCTCGGCTTCGTCTTTGGTTGCGCCTTCCTTGATAGGAGCGGGTGCGCCGTCAACGATGTCTTTGGCTTCTTTCAGACCGAGACCGGTCAATTCTTTAACCGCCTTAACGATAGCGAGTTTATTCGCGCCAACGCTCTTGAGAATAACATCGAACGATGATTTTTCGGGAGCGGCTTCGGCTGCTCCTGCGGCAGCAGGACCGGCTGCAACTGCAACAGCGGCTGCGGCGGGTTCGATGCCGTATTCCGTTTTCAGAATTTCAGCGAGTTCGTTTACTTCTTTTACGGTTAAATTCACTAATTGTTCAGCAAAAGCTTTTAAATCTGCCATGATTTTTATAAATTTAATTTGTTTTTGTTTTTGTTTTAATTATCTCTCTGCCAGAGTTTTCAAAACTCCGTGGATGGTCTGGCCACCCGAAGAAAGAGCGGAAATAACGTTCTTGGCGGGCGATTGCAAGAGTGCAATGACGTCGGCAATGAGTTCTTTCTTGCTCTTGATGGAAACTAAAAGGTCGAGGTTTTCGGCGCCCACATAGAAGCCTTCCTGTACGTAAGCCGCTTTGAGCCGGGGAATGTCTGTTCCCTTTGAAAACGACTTAATCAGTTTGGCGGGACTGTTGGCGTTGTTTGAAAACATTACGGCGGTATTGCCCTTCAATGCAGGGTCTAATGCCGTAAAGTCGCCTTCTACCTGTTCCAGCGCTTTCTTAAACAGGGTGTTTTTTACGACAACCAGTTTAATATCTTCTTTGAAACATTCGCGCCTCAAACTGCCCGTCCGCTCTGCGTTAAGCGTTGCAATGTCGGTCAGATAGAAGTTTGAATATTGGCTTACTGTTGTAGCAATCTGTTGTATTACTGCGATTTTATCTTCCTTTTTCATTGTTTCAATTTTTTAGATTTCATCAACTGATTTGGGGTCAATTTTCAGACCCGGACTCATTGTACTTGAAAGATAAACGCTTTTAACATACGTACCCTTCGCTGCTGCGGGTTTCAACTTGATGAGCGTGGCGACAAATTCTTTTGCGTTGTCCTTGATTTGGTCAGCGCTGAAAGAAACTTTGCCTATGGAAGTATGAACGATACCGGCTTTGTCAACTTTGAAGTCGATTTTGCCCTGTTTTACTTCTTTTACGGCAGTGGCCACATCGTTGGTAACGGTGCCGCTTTTGGGGTTCGGCATCAGACCGCGGGGGCCTAATACTCGTCCGAGAGCGCCAATTTTACCCATAATAGCCGGTTGAGTGATTATCACGTCGATATCTGTCCAACCGCCTTTTATTTTTTCGATATATTCATCAAGACCTACATGGTCGGCGCCGGCTTCTTTTGCGGCAGCCTCCTGGTCGGGAGTAGTTAATACGAGAACCCTGACTTGCTTTCCTGTTCCGTGCGGCAGCGAAACAACGCCGCGCACCATCTGGTTAGCCTTACGGGGGTCAACGCCGAGACGGACGTCTATATCGACCGAGGCGTCGAATTTGGTATTGGTTATTTCCTTTACCAAAGCAGACGCTTCTTTCAGCGTATATGTCTTCCCTGCTTCAACTTTGCTCAAAGCCAACTTTTGATTTTTTGTAAGTTTACTCATATCTCTATTGAAGTTTAATTATTTACAGGGAAAGCCCCCTTAACTGTTATACCCATACTGCGAGCCGTTCCTGCTACCATTTTCATGGCGGAATCGACCGTGAAACAGTTCAAGTCGCCCATCTTGTCTTCTGCAATCGCGCGTACCTGTTCCCAACTAATCTCTGCAACTTTCTTGCGGTTCGGTTCGGCTGAACCTCCCTTTTGTTTGCTTGCTTCGAGCAGTTGGATGGCAACGGGCGGATTTTTAACGACAAAATCGAATGACTTGTCGGCGTAGTAAGTTATTACCACCGGCAAAATCTTACCTGCCTTGTCCTGGGTTCTGGCATTAAATTGCTTGCAAAACTCCATAATATTGATACCCTTTGAACCCAATGCTGGGCCTACGGGTGGAGAAGGGTTTGCAGCTCCTCCTTTAATCTGTAATTTCAGTTGTCCGGCAATCTCTTTAGCCATTGTTAATAAATATTTAGTTTATAATAATTTATAACGCGAAAAACAATCTGTCCGAATAGCGTAACCTGTTCGGATTATTCTTTTTCTACTTGTAAATACCCCAATTCGAGGGGGGTTCCGCGGCCAAAAATCTTCACAAGCACCGTCAACTTCTTCTTTTCGCGGTTGATTTCTTTAATCTCGCCGTGGAAGCCGTTGAAAGGCCCGTAAGTTACTTTGACCGTTTCGCCAACCATGAATTGAACGTCGAACTCTTCGGGTTGTTCCTGCAATTCATCGACGGTGCCGAGAATGCGGTTTACTTCCGACTGCCGCAAGGGCGCCGGTTTGTCCCCTCCGAGGAAGCCCATCACATAATTGACAGATTTCAGGAATTGTGCAACTTCGCCTACCGGTTTGTTATCTTTCGATTCGCACTCGACAATCACGTACCCGGGAAGATAGGCCTTATCTTTGGTAACTTTCTTTCCGTTGCGCAATTGAACGACTTTTTCGGTAGGAATCAGGACCTGTGGAATTCTTTTTTCCAAGTTCCTGTTTCTGATTTCTGCTTTGAGGTACTCATGTATTTTATTCTCTTTACCGCTTACGGTGCGGAGAACAAAAAATTTGTATTCGAGTTCCGCCATGCCTTAATTAAAATATTTTATTGTAAAAGACATTGACTATCGCCTCAAAACTTTTATCAATTGCGAATATCACAACCGCCATAATGAGGGAAGCTATCATTACAACTATCGTGCTACTCTGCAATTCCTGTGGAGTCGGCCAAGATACCTTATGTACAAGTTCGTTATAAGATTCTTTTATTCCGTTTGCTGTTTTATTAAAAATGTTCATTAAAAAATAATGATATTTAATTTATAATGCACGGGTTGAAAGGCTCGAACTCTCGACCTACGGTTTTGGAGACCGTCGCTCTACCAACTGAGCTAAACCCGTGTTTAACTAAAAACTAAAAGTTAAGAACTAAAAATTTTTAACTTTTAGTTTTTAGTTTTTAGTTTAGTCGAGTATTTCCGTAATCTGACCCGAACCTACGGTGCGGCCTCCTTCGCGGATAGCGAAACGAAGTCCTTCGTTGCAGGCTACCGGATAGATGAGGTCAACCTTGATTTCGAGGTTATCGCCCGGCATAACCATTTCGGTTCCTTCCGGAAGCGTGATTTCGCCGGTAACGTCCAAAGTACGGATATAGAACTGCGGACGGTATTTGTTGTGGAACGGAGTGTGGCGTCCGCCTTCTTCTTTTTTCAGGATATAAACCGAAGCCTTGAACGAGGTGTGAGGTTTAACTTTACCCGGATGGGTAATAACCATACCGCGTTTTACTTCGTCTTTATCGATACCGCGGAGCAACAGACCTACGTTGTCGCCAGCCTGACCTTCGTCAAGTATTTTGCGGAACATTTCAACGCCGGTAACAACCGATTTCTTGCCTTCCGAACCCAGACCGATAATCTGAACTTCTTCGCCGGTTTTGATGATGCCGGTTTCGATACGTCCTGTTGCTACGGTTCCGCGTCCGGTGATTGAGAACACGTCTTCAACCGGCATAAGGAAAGGTTTATCAACGTCGCGTACGGGAAGGTCAATCCAAGTATCGACAGCGTCCATCAACTCCATAACTTTTGCTTCCCATTTCGGGTCGCCGTTCAGAGCGCCGAGGGCTGAACCCTGAATAACAGGGGTAGCGGTGCCGTCAAATTCATAGAAATCGAGCAGTTCGCGCATTTCCATTTCAACGAGTTCGAGCATTTCGGGGTCGTCAACGATATCAACTTTGTTCATAAACACAACGAGTTTCGGCACGTTTACTTGGCGGGCCAAAAGGATGTGTTCGCGAGTTTGAGGCATCGGACCGTCGGTAGCGGCTACAACGATGATAGCGCCGTCCATCTGCGCAGCGCCAGTAACCATATTCTTTACGTAGTCGGCGTGTCCCGGGCAGTCCACGTGAGCGTAGTGCCGTTTAGCCGTTTCGTATTCAACGTGAGCGGTGTTGATGGTAATACCGCGTTCTTTTTCTTCCGGAGCGTTGTCGATAGAATCAAACGAACGGACTTCGGAAAGGCCGTTTTTCGCAAGAACGGTTGTAATAGCAGCCGTCAGCGTAGTTTTGCCGTGGTCAACGTGACCGATTGTACCGATGTTAACGTGGGGTTTCGACCGGTTAAAATGTTCTTTTGCCATAATTATTTTCCTTTTTTATTTTAATTAATGATTTCTCGTTTTTTTTTATTTCTGAATGTATAAATATTGAATGACTGAATCGGTATCTCTAATTCACTCATCCAACTTTCAGAGCCGGTGCCGAGATTTGAACTCGGGACCTCTTCCTTACCAAGGAAGTGCTCTACCACTGAGCTACACAGGCGAAATAGAGCGGAAGACGGGACTCAAACCCGCGACCCTCAGCTTGGAAGGCTAATGCTCTATCGACTGAGCTACTTCCGCAAGTTTTTGTGGGCAGAGATGGATTCGAACCACCGAAGGCGTACGCCAGCTGAGTTACAGTCAGCTCCATTTGGCCACTCTGGTATCTGCCCAAAATATTTCAAAATTTCAATCAACTTCTGCTCTTTTTCGAGCCTCTTGTCGGATTCGAACCAACGACCCCGAGATTACAAATCACGTGCTCTGGCCAGCTGAGCTAAAGAGGCAAATCTGTCGTTTCAAGCAGTCTCAACCTGCTCAGATTTGGCGGAAACGGCTGCAAAGATAGATATTATTTTTGAACTGGCAAAATGTTTCTCGAAATTTTTATCAATTTTTCTGAAAAATTTTTTCTCTAACTTCGTAAAGCGCTTATAATTAACAAGTTATCATCTTGCGACAAATTTTGCGCTTTTGCCTTTGTCTGTGGCAATTATGTACACTCCCGCTCTCATTCCGTCGATGGAAATTATTGCGCTTTCGCCTTGAGAATCAAGCGTTTGCAACATTCGCCCGTTAATATCGTACAGAGAAATGCGCTCATTTGCGTCCAATCCGTCGAGAATCACATTTTTGCCCGAATAACGCACTTGAAGTGCGGGTACGGAAGCCTCGACGCTGTTAATTCCATTCAGAACATTGACGACTTTGCCGTTTTGAACGGTAACATTCCATTGCACAATGACACCGGGCTGGCCTTTCATAAAGGTGTAGGAACTCGCGCCTGTCAGTTTGTAAGCCGGCCTCACGCGGTAATCGCCGTTTGCCAGAGTTGTCGGAATGTTTATCGACACACCTTCAAGAGGGGCGTAACTGTACGAAACTTGCTCGCCGTCTAATGTCAAACCGTCTATCGTGCCGGATGCAGCAGTGTAGGCCAACACATTGTCGTTGTTTATTCCCGACAGTATTATTGCAACCGTGCCGTTGAATGTTCCCAGTCCTATATTTGCAAAACTGGAACCGACCGTCAAAGATTTTCCGTCGTTCGAGGCCACGCACGAAAGAGGTAATTGTTTAATAACCAACATATTAGGCTGCGCCGTACCGCCGGCGTTTTTCTTTATTCCGGCAATAATATAGTTGTCGCTGTTGTAGCCTTTCATCGAATTGAGGGCGAACCAGCCGTCGTCAACGCCGCCCCAGCCCCAGTTGATATGGTACTGATTGTTGTAACCGTCGCAAACGAAGGAGTGGCCGCCGGTACTGCTCGAACCTCCGAAAAGCACGGGACGGCTTGCGTTAATTTCCTGCTGTACAATGGCTTCCCAGTCCGAAAATTTGTAGTCGTCGGCGAAATAAACTTGCAGCGAAGCATCGTAACCGAAATATTTGACCATCGAAAGCCCCGCATCGATATTGTTTGATGCGCTGCCGCCGGCCGTAAAATCCATCATTACGCTTACTGCGCAATTATACATCAAGGTTGCGACTGCATTTTTACTGTCGTCGGACGAAGAGGATGTGTAAGAATTTAACATCTTGCTCCATTGAAAAGTTGTCTGCGAAAAATCGATTGCCGGAATCGAAATTTTATTGGTTTTTGTTATATAAGCGGCCATACTGCCCTGCCCTGTCGTCGGCCATTTGTGATAATTCATTATCTGCGCCATTGCGGTTGCCACGCAGCCGGTTGGATACCGGTTATTTCCGCTTATTACGGGGCAAAGATTGTTGTATGGGCTGTTCTGATTCCAAGTTGTCGCGAGAAGGGGGCCGACTGTCGTTGCCTGCGCCGCACGCAAGGCAGTTTCGCCGCCGTTGAGCAAGTTTTTCCATGCCGTTTTTATCTCGTCGGCCGGAGCGTTGGCCGCGGCCGCCTCTGTTATTTGATTTTCGACATTTTCCATCCACCATAGAAAGGCTGGGGAATGATTGTCCATATCGAAATTACCTGTGGTTGAATATGCTATGACCGGCTCGTATGCGTCGTCGGCCGAAATGATTACAAATCCGTTGCCGCCGCGGTTGAAAACGTAATATTTGCCGGCCGGCGAGGTATAAACAAGCGTAAAATCGCTCGACGCACTCCGAAATTCGGAATGTGCATTGAGTACGGAAACAGCGGCTTTCAAGGCCGTTTCTTCGGTTATCGGTTTACTGAAAACGCCCGCTGCAAACAGCAAACAGAGCGATAATGTGCAAAAAATTTGTTTCATAATTCCCAATATTTTATTATTTAAATAAATATATGTGTTTAAATAGACAAAGTTACAAAATATTTTTATAACAAGCGAAAAAAATAATAAATTTGGCAAAAAAACTTTTTTACTTTAACTTTTCGTATTCCGCAATCAGGCGTTTCAGGGTAACAGCGTCCGAAATTTCCTTTGAATCTGGGCCGACGGCATAATATTCTTTCAGAAACGCGTCGGTTCCCTGCCAGACAGTTGCTATAATTCCCTGAAAACGGGACGCCATCGGCTGCGTCGAGTTTTGCCGGAAATTCAGCATATTGTTCAACTCCCGGACTGCTACTTCGGGCTTGCGCCATGGGCAGGCAGCGACGTCGAAACCTTTTGTAGCAAATAAAACCGCTGTGGGAGCGGCATTGTCGTAATGCCAGTCGCAAATGAACACTTCTTTCGGAATCAAATCTATGGCACGCGAAGTCTGGTTCATACTCGCTTCCCATTCGCCGAGGCCGGTTGTTTTGCCGTCGAGCAGGCGGTCGCCCCAAATCATCAGGCGGCCTCCGCGGGCGGTTACGTGGTTGGAAATCCGGGTAACTTCGCCCGCAAAAAGTTCGGCTTTGTCGCGGCCTCCGCAACGGGGGCATTTATCGTCGCCGATGTAAAAAACCTCGTCCATTCCGGCGTGGAAAAGCGGAGTTTCGTAAACATCCATAAGTTCGTCAATCAGCGCAAAAACCACTTTGTGAAGGTCGGGATGAAGCGGACAATAACTCTTGCAGTAAAGCCCGTCGGGATTAGGCCAGCCGCTGTAATTTTCGACTTTTATATGCGGCGTTTCGTCAAATTCAGGATAGACGGCCAGCAAATTTCCAAGATGAGTAGCCCATGACTGATGACCTAACAGATTGATATGCGGCGCAATAGCGATGTTGTGCTTTTTGCAGACGGCTACAATCCGTTTCACGTCGGCTTTCGTAAGCGGATTTTCGCCCCGGAGCGCGGGATAAGTTTCGTAGGCAAAATTCCAATTAACCCCCAATATCAGCATATTAAAACGAGCCGGAGCAAGTTCCATATCTATAAACCTCAAAAAATCGTCCAAACCCTGTCGGGACGGAGCGCCAATCGACAGCCCGCGGACAGGCGGCAAAGAATCGACAGCCGTTGCGGTTCCTTCTGCAAAAACCGCGCTGCAAGCGGCAATCAGGCCGAATAAAAAACAAAAAATGCGTTTCATAATATTGAAAAATTTAAGAATTTATTTCAGCGTAACTTCGATTATCGAATCTGTTTCGTCCAAATTTTCGGGCAGGGTGAAAACTACTTCGCCTGTTTTTTTGTCCTTTTTCCAGACAAGCGGTTTTTCGGCGCTGATATTCAGCAATTTAGCCGATTTGATATTTGGAATTGCAGCCGAAACGGTTTTCAGGGAATTATCCAAAACGTGGATGTAGAGCGTGTTTCCCTTTTGCGTACTGACGCCCCATTCCTGCGGAGCGACTGTCCCGCCGCGGGTTTCGTAAATCGTAAATCCGTATTTATCAAGCCATTGACCGACCTGTTGAAGCCGCTCGACACATTCGGGCTGGATTTTGCCGTTCGGCATCGGGCCAACGTTCAGCAGCAGGTTCGCGCCTGTTCCGGCAGTACGTACCAGCAACTGAATCAGCGTTTTAACCGATTTAAAGTTATCGTCCGTAATATTGAAACCCCAACTGTTGTTGATTGTCTGGCAAGTTTCGAGCGGGATATGGGAAACGCTTTGGCCGCTCAATCCCGACTTGTTTTCGCCCGGCACGTCGCGCTCGAAAATCTGGTAATCTTCGCCTGCGAACGGCGGCAAATGGTGATTGTTGGCCACGAGGCAGTTAGGTTGCAGGCTGTGAATGAGGCTGTAAAGTTCGGGATAATGCCAATCGACGTTAGCCTCGTGCGAAGTGCGGTTTTCGTCGGCAGTCTGGTCCCAGTGGCCGTCGAACCATATTCCGGCTATTTCGCCGTAATTGGTCAAAAGTTCTGTCAGTTGGGCTTTCATAAATGCGATATAATGGTTCCAGTCGCTCGCTTCGGTGCGGCCTGCTTTTTGGCCTGTCCGTCCGGTTTCGTACTGATAATCGGAGCGCATCCAGTCGAGCAGCGAGTAATAGAACACCAATTTTATGTTTTCCTTATGACATTCGTCGGCCAACTGGCGGATAATGTCCTTGCCGTAGGGCGTGTTCATTATGTTCCAGTCCGATTGGGCGGTCGCCCAGTTGCTGAATCCGTCGTGATGGCGCGAAGTGAGCGTGATGTACTTCATTCCCGCATCCTTGGCGGTTTTTACCCACTCGCGGGCGTCGAAAGCCTGCGGATTGAACAGTTGCTGCAAGCGGCGGTAATCCTGCCCTTTTATCGGACGGGTTTGCATTATCCATTCGCCGGAGCCGAGAACGCTGTAAGGCCCGAAGTGGATAAACAACCCGAAGCGGGCGTCTTCAAACCATTTTGTGTCCGGTTTGGCGGATTGCTGCGCATAACTAACTGTATAAAAGCAAATTAACAGAAGGAAAACAAGTTTTTTCATTTTTGTAAATTTTAATTGGATTATTTTGATGCAAAAATAATAAAATTCTTTTATTCTACCCTCAAAAATTATTAATTCAACTTTTTTGTCGCTGTTTCCGCTTTTTCAAAAATATTTTTGTAATTTTGCGGGCTAAAAGAAAACGATTATGTCGGAAGAGAAAAATATCAGCGAAGAAAATAAAAAAAGCCTGAACTTTATCGAGGTGCAGGTCGAAAAAGACTTGGCCGAAGGCGTTAACGGAGGCCGTATCCAGACGCGCTTTCCGCCCGAACCGAACGGCTACCTGCATATCGGACACGCCAAGGCTATCTGTATGGATTTCGGGACAGCCCTGAAATACGGCGGCGTATGCAACCTTCGTTTCGACGATACAAACCCGATAAAGGAAGACGTCGAATACGTGGATTCCATTATGGAAGACATCCGCTGGCTGGGATACCGCTGGGGAAACGTTTATTACGCATCCGACTACTTCCAGCAACTCTGGGATTTTGCCGTCGCCCTGATTAAAGCCGACAAGGCTTATATCGACGAACAGACCTCGGAACAGATTGCCGCTCAAAAAGGAACGCCTACGAAACCCGGTACGGCAAGCCCGTTCCGAAACCGCCCGACAGAAGAAAGCCTCGAACTTTTCCGGAAAATGAACACCGGCGAAATTGCCGAAGGCCAAATGGTTTTGCGGGCAAAAATAGATATGGCAAACCCGAATATGCACTTCCGCGACCCGATAATTTACCGCGTTATAAATACTCCGCACCACCGGACGGGAACCGCTTGGAAAGCCTATCCGATGTACGATTTCGCCCACGGGCAGTCGGACTATTTCGAGGGAGTTACGCACTCGATTTGCACCCTCGAATTTGAGGTACACCGCCCGCTTTACGACTGGTTTGTAGATGAACTGAAAAAAATCCGCCCCGAAGACGGCGCATACCGCCCGCGGCAGTTCGAGTTCAACCGCCTGAACCTCACCTACACCATAATGAGCAAGCGGAAACTGCTGCAATTGGTACAGGAAAATTTGGTTTCCGGCTGGGACGACCCGCGGATGCCGACTATTTGCGGATTGCGGCGCAGAGGCTACACTCCGGCTTCGATTCACAATTTTATCGACCGAATCGGATACACCAAATTTGAGGCTACAATAGACTTCGCTCTGCTGGAACATTCCGTGCGCGAAGACCTTAACCGGATTGCGCCCCGCGTTTCGGCCGTTTTGGAACCGATAAAACTGACGATTACCAATTATCCCGAAGGCAAAGTCGAGATGATGGAAGCCCAGAACAACCCCGAAGACCCCTCGGCAGGAACTCACGAAATAGCCTTTACTAAAGAACTTTACATCGAGCAGAACGATTTTATGGAAGAGGCTCCGAAAAAGTTTTTCCGCATGACGCCTGGACAGGAAGTGCGCCTCAAAAACGCATATATCGTGAAATGCAACGGCTGCCGGAAAGACGAAAACGGGAAAGTAGCAGAGATTTTCGCCGAGTACGACCCGCAAACGCGCAGCGGAATGCCCGAATCGAACCGCAAAGTGAAAGGAACTCTGCACTGGGTATCGGTCGAACACAGTATTCCGGCCACAGTCCGGCTCTACGACCGCCTTTTCAGCGTCGAAAATCCTATGGAAAACCCGGAAATTGATTTCAGAACGCTTATAAATCCCGATTCGCTTAAAATACTTACCAACTGCCGCGTGGAAAAAGAACTCGAAAAAGCCGCTCCGCTGGCTCATTTCCAGTTCCAACGCCTCGGCTATTTTAATTTAGACCCCGATTCCGCAGCCGGAAACCTCATTTTCAACCGCACGGTTTCCCTGAAAGATTCGTGGAGCAAAATACAGGAAAAATGTTAGATTTTGACAACATATTTGATTTGCCGGAAGGCGACGAACCGGAAGAAGAAGAATATCCCGATTTCTATTACGAATGGGACGAAGCAGTTACAGCCGGGGGCAAACCCCGTTTCTACGACCAGGACGAACTGCTTGAAATAATAGAAATCTACGTTTCAAACCGCGAAATGGAAAAGGCTAATCAAGCAATAGATTATGCGATAACGTTTTATCCGAGCGACGAAGATTTGCCTTACGATATTTTGGAAATCCTGTCGGACTATGAGATGTGGAACGACCTGCTTACCGCCTGCGCCAAAACGAAAGAGCAAACCGGCGTATGGAGCGGTATTTACCGGCTTATAGCCCTGCTTCATCTGGGGATGGAAGAAGAAGCGTTCCAGTCGTTCCGCTCGCTGAAAATCAAATATATAAAAGATAAGGACAGCCTGACCGACATTTACCAGTGTATGGCAGAGGCGCTGATGGACATCGACCTCTACGATTCGGCCGTCAAGGTAATAGAAGAAGGAGTAAAACTCCACGGCGGAAATTCCGACGACGACTGGCTGCTGATGCGGGCTTACGTATCGACATTCAACAAAGAAAAAGTGAAACGCCAAGCCGACCGCATCCTGAAAAAAATGCCATTGGACGGCGAATCGTGGCTGGCTCTCGGCGACGCATTTTTTGAAACAGGAATTTGGGACAGAACCATAGAAGCATACGAAAATGCCCATTCGCTCGGCGTTTATACCCAGCAGAGCAAGGTTCATTTGGTTTTTTGCTACGAGATAGAGAAAAGCATCGATAAAGCCTACGAGCGGGCAATTGAATTTTTGGCCGAAAACCCGGATTCATACCTCTTTATTATTATCGCCGCAAAAATCTGTTCCGACGCCGAACGCTGGGAAGAAGCGATACAACATATCGACAAGGCGCTGGAACTGTCGCCCGGCCTCAACGTTTTGTATTTTTACAAAAGTTTTTTCCTCCAAAATCTGGAAGAATACAAAAAGGCGAAAATGGTTCTGATGCAGGGAATTGAATTTACAGAAGACCCGGAAGGCAGTCTTGCCCGCGAACTTGAAAAACTTAACGAGCAGTTTCCGGATATAAAATTATAATATTATTTATGGCTAAATTTAAAGGAAGAGTAGTCGTCAACAAAGAACGGTGCAAAGGATGCAGCCTCTGCATAGTGGCTTGTCCCGACGACGTTCTCGAATTGGCAAAGGAAGTAAACAGCAGGGGATACAACTTTGCCCGTATGAAAAACCCCGACGCCTGCATAGGCTGCGCCAGTTGCGGATACGTTTGTCCCGACGGCTGCCTGACAGTTTACAAAGTAAAGATTAACGAATAATTATGGCGGAAGAAGTTAAATTTATGAAAGGTAACGAGGCTATCGCACACGCGGCCATTCGTTACGGAGCAGACGGCTATTTCGGCTATCCGATTACTCCCCAGTCCGAAATTATGGAAACCCTGATGGACGAACGCCCCTGGGAAACCACAGGAATGGTAGTTTTACAGGCCGAAAGCGAGGTTGCCGCAATAAATATGGTATATGGCGGAGCAGCCTGCGGAAAACGGGTTATGACATCCTCGTCAAGCCCCGGAATCAGCCTCAAACAGGAAGGAATATCATATATGGCGGGAGCAGAACTGCCCGCACTGATTGTGAACGTCAGCCGCGGCGGCCCCGGACTGGGAACTATCCAGCCCAGCCAGGCCGACTATTTTCAGACCGTCAAGGGCGGCGGACACGGCGATTACCGCCTTATCACGCTTGCCCCCAACTCGGTGCAGGAAATGGCCGACCACGTAGCGCTCGGATTCGACCTGGCATTCAAGTACAACAATCCGGCAATGATTCTTACCGACGGCGTTATCGGCCAGATGATGGAAAAAGTCGTCCTGCCACCCCAACGCCCTCGCAAAACGGAAGAAGAAATCCGCCGCGAACAGCCCTGGGCTACCCTCGGCAAAACGAAAGACCGCAAACGGAACATCATAACTTCGCTCGAACTCGACCCCTCGATAATGGAGGAAAACAATATCCGCTTTCAGGCAAAATACCGCCGGATAGAGGAAAACGAAGTCCTGTACGAAGAAACCCTCTGCGAGGACGCCGAATACCTGATTGTAGCCTTCGGCTCGCAGGCCAGAATCAGCCAGAAAGTTGTGGAAATGGCTCGCGAAGAAGGCATCAAAGTCGGCCTTTTCCGCCCCATAACCCTCTGGCCTTTCCCCAAAAAACAACTTTTTGAATACTCAAAAAAGATTAAGGGAATCCTTACCGTCGAACTCAACGCCGGCCAGATGGTCGAAGACGTGCGCCTTGCAGTGGAATGCCGCATTCCGGTAGAATATTACGGACGGCTCGGCGGAATAGTGCCTACGCCCGACGAAGTGCTTGTTGAACTTAAAAAATTAGTGAAATAATTATGGAAGCAACGATTATATCACCCGAAAACCTCGTTTACGACAAACCCCGCCTGATGACCGACGTCCCGATGCACTACTGCCCAGGCTGTTCCCACGGCGTGATACACAAACTGATAGCCGAAGTCATAGAAGAAATGGGGATGGAAGAAAAAACCATAGGCGTAGCGCCCGTAGGATGCGCCGTTTTTGCCTACAACTATATCGACATCGACTGGCAGGAAGCCGCCCACGGACGCGCTCCGGCCTTGGCAACCGCCATTAAGCGCCTCAATCCCGACAAGATGGTTTTTACCTATCAGGGCGACGGCGACCTTGCCGCTATCGGTACGGCCGAAACAATTCACGCCTGCAACCGCGGCGAAAACATCGTCATCGTATTCGTAAACAACGCCATCTACGGAATGACCGGCGGCCAAATGGCGCCCACAACGCTTATCGATATGCCGACAGCCACCTGCCCGCAGGGACGTAACGTCGAACTGAACGGCTATCCGCTGAAAATATCCGACCTTTTAGCGCAGTTGGACGGAACCTGCCTCGTAACGCGGCAATCGGTGCATACCGCCGCCGCCGTCCGCAAAGCCAAAAGGATGCTGCAAAAAGCCTTCGAAAACTCGATGGCCCGGAAAGGAACTTCAATCGTGGAATTTGTATCGACCTGCGCTTCGGGCTGGAAAATGACCCCCGACCAGTCCAACAAATGGATGACCGAAAATATGTTCGCAAAATATCCGCTTGGCGATTTGAAGAATATTTAAAAGTAAAAATCATTTTACGAAAAAAATATTAACTTTGTAATTTAATATTGATGTAAAACAAAAATGAAACAAGAAATAATCATCGCCGGATTCGGCGGACAGGGAGTGCTTTCGATGGGTAAAATCCTCGCTTATTCGGGACTGTCGGAAGACAAAGAAGTTACATGGTTTCCTTCTTACGGCCCGGAACAGCGCGGCGGAACGGCCAATGTAACAGTGATTTTGAGCGACGACAAAATTTCGTCGCCCATACTTAACGCTTACGACGTCGCCATAATCCTGAACCAGCCCTCAATGGACAAGTTCGAGAGCAAAGTAAAACCCGGCGGAATCCTTATTTTCGACGGCTACGGAATTACCAAGCCTCCCACGCGCACCGACATAAGAATATTCAGAATCGACGCAATGAATACCGCCTCCAACGAAGGCAACTCAAAGGCTTTCAATATGTACGTCCTTGGCGGCCTGCTGAAAATATGCCCTATGGTTACGCTCGAAAGCGTAATGCAGGGATTGAAAAAATCGCTCCCCGAAAGGCACCACCGGCTGCTGCCCATGAACGAGACGGCGATTAAAAGAGGAATGGAATTGATAGAGCAACTTTGAAAAAGTCAGTTCGTATAGCGTTTCTTTCCGTTCTTTTTCCACTTTGTGTTTACGGACAACAGGACAGTATTCCCGAATTGCCGGCCGACAGCATTACGCCCGCAGACAGCGTTCCGCCGGCAACAATAGGGCGAGAAGCGAGGATTGCCGAGGCCGAAATGCGAATCGATACGACAAAAAAAATTAATTACTGGACAGTTACGCGGCTGACAGGCGAGATAATCCCTGCCAGCCCCGATACTTTCCTGACCGACTACTTCAACCGCACCAATCCCGAAGGCGCGGGACTTGCCGTCGCCTACCCCGGAAATCTCGGCCTGCCGATGGAATCGCGGCTCTTTTTCGAGCGTGGCGACCGCTCAAACTTTATGTTTTCCGACAATTTACGGCCTTACAGCATCAATCCGGAAACGAACTTTTTCATCAATACCAAAATTCCGATTACCGACCTGTCGTATCAGAGCGCCGGAAGCCGGCAAAACAAGGAAGAACGCCTGAAAGCGCTGTTGAGCCTTAATTTCGGGCGGAAACTGAACGCCGGTTTCAGCCTCGATTACCTTTACGCCCGCGGTTTTTACCAGTCGCAATCGGCAAAACAGATGAACTGGACGGGCTTTGCAAGTTACGTTGCCGACCGCCATCAGGCTCATCTTTTCCTTTCTTCGACAAGCCGCACCAACGCCGAAAACGGCGGCCTTACCGACGATTTGTTCATCACCCATCCCGAACTCAATTCGCGCAAGTACGCCACCAAAGATATGCCGACCAATTTTACCAACACTTGGAACAGCCAGAAAGTTTTGCAGGCATATTTGAACTACCGCTACAACCTTGGTTTTGAAAAAGATACAGGCCGCGAAGACGAAAATGGCGAAAAAATCCGCCGTTTTGTGCCGGTTTCGAGCATAATTTATACTTTCGATTACGAAAAACGCAGCAGGAATTTTTATTCAACCGATTCGGCGGGGCTTAATGCTTTCTATAACAACGCTTTTCATTTGAACGAACTGCAACGCCAAGAATTGCCCGCCGATTCGACTTCCTACCATTCGATGAGGAATACGGCAGGGCTTTCGCTTCGCGAAGGGTTCAGCGAGTGGGCTAAATTCGACCTTACGGCTTACATTTCGTATGAGGCGCGAAAATTCAACCTCACCGATACCGTATTGCCAAACGCTATGAACCGCGAGTTTTCTGGATTTGAAGATACTCAAAATTCGACTTACATTGGCGGCGAATTGGCCAAACGAAGCGGGAAAATCCTGCGCTATTCGGCCGAAGGAAATCTGGGGCTTACGGGCTACAACCTTGGCGACTTCAATGTTTCTGGCGAGATAGAAACCCGGATTCCGCTGCTGAAAGATACGGCTTCGGTACGCGCTTTCGGATACATCAAGAATCTGAAACCCACGTTTTACGAGAACCGTTACCACAGCCGCTATTTCCGCTGGGAAAACGACTTCTCGAAGGTAAGGAAAGTTTATATAGGCGGGCAAATAACTGTGCCTCAAACAAAAACGCAAATCGGGATTGGCGTTGAAAACATCGAAAATTACATTTATTTCGACGAAACAGGCTACCCACGGCAATTCGGCGGCAACATCCGCGTTTTTGCGGCTTCGCTTACACAAAATATCCGCCTCGGAGCGCTGCATTGGGACAATCAGGCCGCCTATCAGTACTCGTCCGATTCCGAAATCCTGCCTTTGCCGAAGTTGTGCGTGTATTCAAACCTTTACCTGCACTTTGTTTACGCCAAAGTTTTGACTGTCCAAATGGGATTGAACGCCCATTATTTCACGAAATATTATTCGCCTGTTTATGAGCCTGCGACACAGCAATTCCGCTTGCAGAAGGAACTTCAAGTGGGCGATTATCCGCTCGTGAACGGCTATTTGAACTGCCATTTGAAACAAACCCGCTTTTTTGTCGAATATTACAACCTTGGCTCGATGATGTTCAAGCCGCCTTCGTATTTCTCAATGCCGCATTATCCGGTCAATCCGCCTGTCCTGAAATTGGGCGTGGCCATAAACTTTATCAACTGAAAATCAGAGCAGGAAACTCAAATCGCCTGCGCTTAACTCTTTCGGTTCGTTGCCTTTACGGAAAAGACGGGCTGAACGTTTGCCTTTCAGTTCCAAATGATTATCTTCCAAGCGCAGCAGAGTTGCCTCGCGCAAGCCGAGAACGTTCACGTCGGGATTTATTTCTATAAACTCGCGGATGCGGTCTTCGCGGGTTTCGCCGCCGTGTCCTTCGGGATGAACGTCGAGGTAGTGCGGATTTATCTGAAACGGAATCAGATTCAGGGTTTTGAACGTTTTAGGGTCGATAATCGGCATATCGTTGGTCGTGCGCAAGGTCGGACAGGCAATATTGCTGCCCGCGCTCCAACCGACGTAAGGCGTTCCGGAGCGGACTTTGCGGCGGATTGCGGCAAAAAGGCGGTTGTCGTGCAACATCCTTACTAATTGCCAGGTATTTCCTCCGCCTACAACTATCGCTTCGGCTTCTTCAACCGCTTTCAGAGCGTCTTTTGCTTTGTGGACGCCTCGCACGTGATGGCCTGCTTCGGCAAAGCGCTTTTCAACTTTCGCCTCGTATTCGTCGAAACTGAAAGTTACGCCTGCATAAGGTATAAACAGCGCATTTACAGGCTTTTCCCCAAGAAATGCCTTGATTTCTTCCTTGCACCATCCGAGGTATTCTTCGCCCCGATTGGTGGAATTGCTAATCAATAATAATCTCATAAATTTATAATAATATCGCAAAGATAATAATTTTTGGTTAAAAACAAATAAAAGAGGCAAATATTAATTTTAAGTTTTTCAGTAAACCAACTTTGGTTTTGAATATCTTGATTTTTTTGCGTATTTTTGCAGTCTGTAAATTACTCACAATAAATGGAAAATTACGATAACAGTCTATGGAAACAGGCTTCGGGAAAGAATTTCGGAGCAGTATTAATCACAGGCGCAACAAGCGGAATAGGACGCGCTCTGGCGTGGAAATTCGCATCGCTCGGCGCAAACGTAATCCTGAACGGACGCGACAAGGCAAAATTGGACGAAATCAGCGGCAACCTCACGCGCGAATTTGGAAATGAGGTAATGACGCTGCCTTTCGACGTGCGCGACCGCAAAGCCGCAACAGCAGCCGTCGAGAGCATCGAAGGAAAATGGAAAAATATCGACGTCCTGATAAACAATGCCGGGCTGGTGCTGGGCGTTGACAAGGAATACGAGGTCAATCCCGACGAGTGGGATACAATGATTGACACCAACATCAAAGGCCTGCTCACGCTTACCCGCCTTGTGGTTCCGGAAATGATAAAACGCGGCCACGGCCATATTTTCAATATAGGTTCCATTGCCGGCGACGCCACCTATCCGGGCGGAAGCGTTTATTGCGCCACAAAAGCCGCTGTGAAAGCGCTTTCCGACGGCCTGCGAATCGACCTTGTAGATACTCCGCTGCGGGTTACAAACATCAAACCCGGAATGGTGGAAACCCACTTTTCCATAACCCGCTACCACGGCGACAAGGACAAAGCCGACGCTGTTTATGCCGGTTTGAAGCCCCTGACTGCCGAAGATATTGCCGAAACGGTCAGTTTCATAGCATCTGCTCCGGCGCACGTCCAGATTGCCGAAGTGCTGCTGATGCCGACAAATCAGGCTACCGGAACTATCTCATACAGAGGCAAATAAAACAACAACACCTAATCTCGTCTATATCAATGGAATACTGGCAAAAAGAACTCGAAACAATGCCCCGCGGCGAACTCGAAGAACTCCAACTCTCGCGGCTGAAACAAACTTTTGAACTGGCAAAAAACGCGCCTTTCTACGCAAAACGCTTTACAGAAACAGGAATTTCGGAAATCCGCTCGCTCGACGACCTTAAACGTCTGCCTTTTACGACCAAAGACGACCTGCGGGCAAACTATCCTTTCGGACTTGCGGCAATCCCGCTTCAAAAGTGCGTCCG